>JANOUM010000318.1:0-20082 GCA_031416855.1 Rhodoferax sp.
GACGCATTGAAAGCGAACTTGGCCTGCACGCCGCGTCGGTAACGCGGTTCTGGGGCAGTCCATGCCGCGCGTCGCCTGGCGATTTCTTCATCATCCACATTGAGTTGCAGCAGCAACTGGTGGGCGTCGATCGTGATCGAATCGCCTTCGTGGATGAACGCAATGGTTCCGCCCGCCGCGGCCTCCGGCGCCACGTGGCCGACCACCATACCCCACGTCCCACCAGAAAAACGGCCGTCGGTGATCAGGCCGACCGACTCGCCCAGGCCCTGCCCAACCAATGCCCCGGTGGGTGCCAGCATCTCCGGCATCCCCGGCCCGCCTTTGGGGCCCAGGTAACGCAGCACCATCACGTCGCCGGCGACGATCTTGCCGGCCAGAATGGCGGCGAGGGCGGACTGCTCGTCATCGAAGACGCGCGCCGGGCCGGTCATCACCGGCTTTTTCAGGCCCGTGATCTTGGCCACGCAGCCTTCGGGCGACAGATTGCCCTTCAAGATGGCCAGGTGCCCTTGGGCATACATCGGACGCGACAAGGGCCGTATCACGTCCTGATCGGTACGCGGGACGTCGGGAACGTCCTTCAGCACTTCGGCGATGGTCTGCCCGGTGATGGTGATGCAGTCACCATGCAGCAGGCCGCCCGCAAGCAGGGTCTTCATGACCTGCGGTATTCCGCCCGCCTTGTGCAGATCCACCGCCAGGTACTTGCCGCTGGGTTTGAGATCACACAGGACCGGGGTGCGGACACGTATGCGCTCGAAGTCGTCGATCGTCCAGTGCACATCAGCTGCGTGCGCGATGGCCAGGAAGTGCAACACCGCGTTGGTCGAACCACCGGTGGCCATGACCACCGCAATCGCGTTCTCGATGGACTTGCGTGTGACGATATCGCGCGGCTTCAGGTCCTTCGCGATCGCTTGCACCAGCACCTTGGCGGACTCCCTGGCCGAGTCCACTTTTTCGTCGTGCGGGTTGGCCATCGTCGACGAGTAGGCGAGCGAAATGCCCAACGCTTCAAACGCAGACGACATGGTATTGGCGGTGTACATGCCACCACAGGAACCGGTGCCGGGGATTGCGCGGCGCTCGATTTCCAGCAGGTCTGCGTCGCTCATGTTGCCGGCGGCATTCTGGCCCACGGCTTCGAACACACTCACGATGTTCAGATCCTGGCCCTTGTAATGGCCGGGCAGGATCGTGCCTCCATACACATAGATCGCCGGCACATTGGCGCGCAGTATGCCCATCAACCCACCGGGCATATTCTTGTCGCAGCCACCAACGACGAGCACGCCGTCCATCCACTGACCCTGGACGCAGGTTTCGATGCAGTCTGAAATCACCTCACGGCTGACCAGCGAGTACTTCATGCCCTCGGTGCCCATGGCCATGCCGTCCGAGATGGTCGGCGTGCCGAAGATCTGGGCATTGCCGCCGGCTTCCTCGATGCCGGCCACCGCCGCGTCGGCCAGCTTTTGCAGGCCGCTGTTGCAGGGTGTGATCGTGCTGTGCCCGTTGGCCACTCCGACCATGGGTTTCTTGAAGTCAGCGGCCTCGTACCCCATCGCGTAATACATCGAGCGATTGGGCGCGCGCGCCTTGCCCTCGGTGATGTTCTTGCTGCGCGGGTTCAGGATGATGGGTTTGGTTTCCATGGGGCTCTCGGTGGTTGAAATCGTACTTGCACTGCCGGCCACAACGCCAGCCGGGAAGGGGAGCCTGAAGCGGTCTGAGGTCCAAACAGCCGCGGCTGGGCGAATTATATTTTTCATTTGCTGCAGGCACACAGAAGTGGCTCAGTTTGTTTGAACAGCCGTTCCCGAAAGATCAGTGGATCGGCCACCAGGTGACTGCGCTCGGGAAAGCGTCCGAATCGTAATCGGTTCTCCGGTGCTGCCCCCGCTCGCGCATGCAGGCACAATCACACTATGTTGCTGCACCCGGAAATAAACCCCGTCGCTCTGCAAATCGGCCCGCTGGCGGTGCACTGGTACGGGTTGACTTATCTGGCCGCGTTCGGGCTGTTCCTATGGTTGGGTTCGTTGCGTCTGCGCCACCCACCCTTTGCAACGCTGGGCGGCGCCGGGGCGTGGAGCCGCAAGGACGTCGAAGATGTCCTTTTCCTTGGGGTGTTGGGGGTGCTGCTCGGCGGGCGGCTGGGGTACTGCCTGATCTACAAACCGGCGTACTACCTGGCGCATCCTCTGGAGGTGTTGGCGGTGTGGCAGGGCGGCATGAGTTTTCATGGCGGCATGCTGGGGGTGGTGGTGGCGATGGCGTGGTTTGCCCATTCGCGCCAGCGTCCGTTCTGGCAAGTCGGGGATTTTGTGGCACCCTGCGTTCCGACCGGCCTGGCTGCGGGCCGCGTGGGCAACTTCATCAACGGCGAATTGCCCGGCAGATTGAGTGACCCGGACCTTCCCTGGGGCATGGTGTTCCGTGGTGCGGGCGACCTGCCGCGCCATCCGTCGCAGGTCTACCAGTTTCTGCTCGAGGGGCTGCTGCTGTTTGTGCTGCTGTGGATCTATGCCCGCCGACAACGCGCACCGGGCCAGGTGGCCGCCGCGTTTCTCGGTGGCTACGGCGTGTTCCGGTTTATCGCAGAATTCTTCCGGGAGCCCGACGCCCATCTGGGCCTGCTCGCGCTGGGCATGAGCATGGGGCAGTGGTTGTGCGTCCCCATGGTTGTGGTCGGTGCGGGTTTGTGGTGGTGGTTCGGGCGCCATGGCGTGCCGGCGCCGGCCAGCGAGCCACCAACTGCCGCGCCCGCGCAACCCCAACCCCCTCGATCCGATCGCCCATGACAACGTCGCGCTGGATCACCGACAAGGTGAGCAAGCTGTTGCCAAACCCGGATGCGCCACGCAGTACCCAGGAACGCCTGGCTGCCACGCTCGGGCGGCCCGGCGAGGCCGTGTCGCCGCGCGCCTTGCGCCGCATCCTGGCGCAATTGCGCGCGATCGTCGACCCGCAACTGAGCGAGGCCGAAGGTGGCTTGCGCGCCCAGGCCATGGCTCTGTGGTACGCCGGCGCATCCACCGCAGAGCGGCGCGACCTGTGGCTCCTGATGAGCGAGCAGTTCGTGGCCGACCCGCGGGTAGCCAGGGCGGCACAAGCCGAGCTCGCCGCGGCGGCCCAGACCGCCGACGAGGCTGCGGCCGAGGTGCGGTATCGGCGTGCAACCGTGTCGCCGCGCCGGCGCCTGTTGCAGCGCTTCAGCGCCTACGACCAGGGCATTCGTTTCCTGGTTGACCTGCGCTCCGAACTGTTGCCGCTGCTCAAGTCCGACCGGCGCCTGCATGCGCTGGATGTAGAGATGGAGTACATGTTCTCGACCTGGTTCGATGTCGGCTTCCTCGAGTTGCGCCGCATCAGCTGGGACTCTCCTGCGTCGCTGATCGAGAAGCTGATCAAGTACGAGGCGGTGCACGACATCAAGAGCTGGGCCGACGTCAAGAACCGCCTCGACTCGGACCGCCGCTGTTACGGGTTCTTCCATCCACGACTGCCGGGCGAGCCGCTGATATTTGTCGAAGTGGCGCTGATGGACCACATGGCCAGCAGCGTCGGCCCGTTGCTCGACGAGTCGGCCGACCTGGTCGATCTGGCCAAGGCGAGCACCGCCATCTTCTATTCCATCAGCAACACCCAGGCGGGCCTGCGCGGCGTCAGTTTTGGGGACTCGCTGATCAAACGCGTGGTGGAGACGTTGAAGCAGGAGTTTCCGCGCCTCAAAACCTTCGCCACCCTGTCGCCGATTCCCGGGTTTCGCGCCTGGCTCGCCAAAAACCTGGTGGGTCTGCTCGAGCGGCTCGATGCGAAGTCGCGCGCCAGTCTGGCCCGTGCGTTGCGCTCCGAAGCAGCCCCCGCAGACCAGGTGCTTGCGTCGGCGGACGAGGTCGCCCGCATCGCAGTGGACTCGCCGGTTCGCAAGGCGCTGTTGCAGTTTGCCGCGCATTACCTGGGGCAGGGCCTGCAGGACGGACGCCCGATCGATGCCGTCGCGCGGTTTCACCTTGGCAACGGTGCGCGGGTGGAGCAGATCCACTGGGCCGCCGACGGGTCGGCAAAGGGCCATAAACAGTCGTTTGGGTTGATGGTCAACTATCTCTACGACCTGAAACGGCTCGACAAGCACCGCGCCCAGTTGGCGCAAGGGAAGGTTCCCGTGTCGCCGGCCATCGACGCCATGAAGTTGTGAGCGAGCGGTCATTTTTTTGTACCAATGCGAAGGGGACACGATGAAAATGCTGATCGGGCGGCGAGAGGCCCTGCAACTTGGCGCGGCGTGGGCCGCAGGTGCCTGCACCGGCGCGTATGCGCAACCATCATGGCCGGCAAAACCGGTCACGCTGATCGTGCCATTCCCGGCCGGCGGCGGCACGGATGCGTTTGCACGGCCACTGGCTGCGCAGTTCACTCGGGCCACCGGCAAGCAACTGGTGATCGACAACCGCGGCGGTGCCGGCGGTACCCTGGGTGCCGGCATTGCGGCCAAGGCGATTGCCGACGGCTACACCTTGTTCATGGGTGCGGTGCACCATGCCATTGCGCCGGCCATGTACCCCAAGCTGGATTACGACATCGAAAAGGATTTCGTGCCGCTGGCTTTGCTGGCCAACGTGCCGCAGGTGCTGGTGGTCAACGCGCGCAAGCTGCCGATGGCCGACTTCAACTCATTCCTGCAGCATGTGCGCAAGAACCCGGGCAAACTCAACTATGGGTCGGCCGGCGGCGGCACCTCGCACCACCTGGCCGGCGAATTGTTCAAGCAGCAAAGCCGCACCTTCATCACCCATATTCCCTACCGGGGTGCCGGTCCGGCCTTGCAGGGTCTGATTGCCGGTGACGTCGAGATGATGTTCGATGGCCTCGGCTCGTCCGCCGCTCACATCAAGGGTGGGCGGATCAAGGCCCTGATGATGGCCGGCAAGCAGCGCAATCCGGCGTTTCCGGACGTGCCGTGCGCCGCCGAGCTGGGTCTTCCCGACTACACCGTCACCACCTGGTATGGCTTGTGGGCGCCCAAGGGGACGCCGCCCGATGTGCAGGCGCGGATCGTCGAGGAGGTCCGCAAGGCCGGGCTGGCCGACGAAGCCCGGGCCGTGTGGGCATCCCAGGGCGCCGAGTTCGGCACCTTGAGCCCGGCGCAGTTCGGAAGCTTCGTAAGCGCCGAGGTCAAGCGCTGGGAGACTGTGGTGAAAACCTCAGGGGCCAAACTGGATTGATTCGATGCGTTCCGTCAACACCACCGAAAGCAACCTGTTTTCGGCCCTGCGGGGGGCGTTTCCAGCCGATCTCGACGCCGTCGCGATCGAAACCGACAACGGCCTGCACTACAGCTGGCGCGACCTGGACCGTGCAAGCGCCATGCTGGCCAACTTGCTCCAGGGCCTGGACCTTCCCCCGGCGTCGCGGATCGCGGTGCAGGTGGAAAAGTCGGTCGAGGCGGTGTTGCTGTACCTGGCCACACTGCGCTGCGGCCACGTGTTCCTGCCCCTGAACACGGCCTACCAGAGCGCAGAGGTCAGCTATTTCATCGGTAATGCAGAGCCCGCCGTGGTGGTGTGTGCGTCGCGCAATTTCGGCTGGGTCAGCAAGATTGCCTTCAAGGCCGGATCGCAGTTCGTCTTCACCCTCGACGATGACCGGACCGGCACGCTGCTGCAGCGTTCGGCGCATTGCAGCGATGTGCACCAGGTGGTCCCGCGCTGCGGTGATGACCTGGCCGCCATTCTGTACACCAGCGGCACCACGGGGCGCAGCAAGGGTGCCATGCTGTCGCATGCCAACCTGTTGAGCAATGCGCTGGTGCTCAAGCAGTACTGGGGCTGGCGCCCGGCGCAGCAGGGCGGCGACGTGCTGATCCACGCATTGCCGATCTTCCATGTACATGGCCTGTTCGTGGCGCTGCATGGTGCGCTGATCAATGGCAGCAAGATGCTCTGGTTCGCGCGCTTCGATGCACGCGAGGTGGTCCGTCGGATGCCCGATGCCACGGTATTCATGGGGGTGCCCACGATGTATGTGCGCCTGCTCGCCGAGCCGCTGCTGAACACCGGGGCGGTGCGCAACATGCGTCTGTTCGTCGCCGGGTCGGCGCCGCTGCTGGTCGAGACCTTCAGCCAGTGGCAGTCGCGCACCGGTCACACCATCCTGGAACGTTATGGCATGTCCGAAACCGCCATGCTGACATCCAACCCCTGCCATGGCGCAGACGGAAGCCGGCGTGGGGGGACGGTCGGTTTCCCGTTACCGGGAGTGGACTTGCGGGTACGCGCCGAGGATGGCCGCCCGCTCGCGCCGGGCGCGATCGGCGGGATCGAAGTGCGCGGGCCGAATGTCTTCAAGGGTTATTGGCGCATGCCCGAGAAGACCCGTGAGGAGTTCACCGACGACGGGTATTTCCGCACCGGCGACATTGGCCGGGTCGACTCGGATGGATATGTCCAGATTGTGGGCCGCAGCAAGGACCTGATCATCAGCGGCGGCTACAACGTGTACCCGGCCGAAATCGAGGCCTGCATCAACGACATGGCGGGTGTGGCCGAAAGCGCCCTGGTCGGCGTGCCGCACCCCGATTTCGGCGAAGTGGGTGTGGCCGTGGTGACGCCCAAACCCGGCGTCGTGCTGGTGCCCGAGTTGATTGTGGCCGCGCTCAAGGCCAACCTGGCCAACTTCAAGATTCCCAAGCGCTGCTTTGTGGAGCCCGATCTGCCCCGCAATGCGATGGGCAAGGTTCAAAAGAACCTGCTGCGCGACAAATACAAAGCCTTGTTCGAGTTGCCGGCGGGCTGATCCATGGCCTGTTGCTGCGGCTCGATCAGCGCAGCACCAGCACCGGAATGTGCGAGTGCGTCAGCACCAATTGCGTTTCGCTGCCCAGCAACAGGCGCTTGATGCCGCGCCGGCCATGCGAGGCCATCACGATCAGGTCGCACTTGTGCTTCCTGGCGCTGGTGATGATGGCGTCCGACACCAGATCGGAACGGGCGGTGACCGGCTTGACTTTCACACCCTTGGCCAACCCGGCTTTTGCGACGCTGTCGACCACGGCCTGTGCGCTTTCAGTCCATTGCTTCTCGATGCGTTCGACTTCGCCCATCTGCAGGACGATGCCGCCCTCGAAATAACTCTGCGGATAACGCGGCACCACCTTGAGCGCGACCAAGTCGGCGCCCGTGAGGGCGGCCAGCGAAATAGCGGCGGCTACCGCCTTCTTGGACAGTGTGGAACCATCGGTGGCGACAAGGATGCGCTGGTACATGGTGAACTCCTTTGGTTTGAATTGACTCGACTCGCCTGAGAATACGCCCCAAACTCGGGCCGGTGCTTGATCCATGTCAAGTCTGATAGGGGTCGGTACGTTAACCTTGGGCACCATGCACAGCGCCACCCTCATCTCGCGTGAACATGACACCGGCGACCCGGGGGTCGGCGCCGTGGACCGCAAGGCGTTGCCGCCGGCCCATCCATCCGAGTACCAACTGCTCGACGACCCACACGAATGGGACGCCTTCAGCCGGCCGCATGGCGCCGCTCCAGGAACCCTGGAATCCAGCCTGGTGGTACAGGGCATGACCTGCGCCGCCTGTGCGCTGACCGTGGAGGACGCGCTGCGCAAGTTGCCCGGCGTGCTGGCCGCCGACGTCAGCGCCGGCAGCCGTCGGGCGCGTGTGGTATGGGCTCCAGGGCAGGTGAAACCATCCGAATGGATGCAGGCGATCCGGCGCGCCGGTTATACGGCCCTGCCCGCCAACGACATCCATGCACAGGAGCAGCGTCGACTTGAAACCCGCCAGGCCTTGTGGCGCTGGCTGGTTGCCGGCCTGTGCATGATGCAGGTCATGATGTATGCGTATCCGGCCTACATCGCACGTCCTGGCGATCTCAGTGCCGAGATGGAACAACTGCTGCGCTGGGCATCCTGGGTGCTGACCTTGCCGGTGATGGTGTTCTCGTGCGGGCCATTTTTCCGTAGTGCGCTGCGGGACCTGGTGCAACGCCGCGTGAGCATGGACCTGCCGGTCGCGCTGGGTATCCTGATTACGTTTGTGGTCAGCAGTGCCGGTACCTTCGATCCCCAGGGCATGTTCGGGCGTGAGGTCTTCTTCGACTCCCTGACGATGTTCGTCTTCTTCCTGCTGACCGGGCGCTGGCTCGAGACGCGACTGCGCGAGCGTACTGCGGGTGCGCTGGACGAGATGATGAACCGGTTGCCCGACGCGGTGCAACGGCGGCGACCGGGCGGCGGCTTCGAGACGGTGGCCGCCCGGCGATTGCGGCTTGACGACATCGTGCGTATCCTGCCGGGCCAGGCATTCCCGGCCGACGGCACCATCACGCTGGGCGATACCCAGGTCGACCAGTCCCTGCTGACCGGCGAGTCCCGGCCGGTACCGAAGCCGGTTGGCGCCCAGGTCGTTGCAGGCAGCTACAACCTGAGCGGCGCCGTCGAGGTACGGGTCGAACGGGTCGGCAACGACACGCGTTTTGCGCAGATTGTGGCCCTCATGCAGTCGGCGGCCACCTCCAAGCCGCGCCTGGCCCAGTTGGCGGACCGCCTGGCCAAACCATTCCTGATCGGCGTGCTGGTGGCTGCCGCCGGCGCCGCTGCGTTCTGGTGGTCGCGTGATCCGGGCCACGCGCTGATGGTGGCCGTGGCCGTGCTGATCGTTACCTGCCCCTGCGCCCTGTCGCTGGCCACGCCGGCCGCCATGCTGGCGAGCGCCGGCGCACTGGCGCGCTCCGGTGTACTGGTGCGCCGCCTGCAGGCGCTGGAAAGCCTGGCCGCCGTGGATACGGTGGTATTCGACAAGACCGGCACCCTGACCCGCGATGCGTTGACGCTGCAGGCGGTCCAGGTGCGGCCCGGCACGACGGTGGGCCGTGCGATGGCCATTGCTGCAGCGCTCGGCGGCCAGTCGCTGCACCCGGTGTCACGCGCGCTGGCCTTTGGCAGTCCGGCGGCCAGTGGCTCAGAGACCGCGCGTGTCGAGGCGGTGGTGGAAGTGGCAGGGCAGGGGGTCCGCGGGCAACTGGTCGAACCGCCGGGTGTGCAGGGGGCTACGACGGTCCGGCTCGGATCGGCCGAATTCTGCGGGCTCGCGCGCCGCGCGGCGGGCGACTCATACCAGACCTTTCTGAGTGACGCACAGGGCTGGCTGGCAAGTTTCGACCTGGCGCAGGACCTCCGTCCCGATGCCTGCGCCACCGTCGCCGCCCTGCAGGCTGCGGGCCTGACGGTGTACTTGTTGTCGGGGGACGATCAGGTGCCCGCGCAGGCGGTAGGGCGCCAGCTCGGCATCGCGCAGGTCCGCGCCGGGTGTACGCCAGACGCCAAGCTGGCTTTTCTGCAGGACCTGCAAGCGCGGGGCCTGCGAGTGGCCATGGTCGGAGACGGACTCAATGACGGCCCGGTTCTGGCAGCAGCTGACGTGTCGTTCGCATTCGGCCGAGCGGTACCCCTGGCGCAGTCGCAGGCGGATTTTGTCGTGCTGGGCGAGGGGTTGACCGGTGTCACGGCGACCGTCATGCTGGCTCGCCGCACCCTGCGCATCGTGCGCCAGAACCTCTGGTGGGCGCTGGGCTACAACCTGGCATGTGTGCCGCTGGCCGTCGCGGGCTGGTTGCCCGCCTGGTTGGCAGGCCTGGGCATGGCCGGTAGTTCCCTGGTGGTGGTGCTCAATGCGTTGCGGCTGTCAGGCCGCGTCAAGTTGCCGGGGGCCGTGTAATGGACATCCTCTACCTGTTGATTCCCTTGTCGGTGGTGCTGGTGTTTTTCATCCTCGCCGGACTCTGGTGGGCGGTGGATCGTGGCCAGTTCGACGACATCGAAGCCGAGGGGGCCCGGATCCTGGACGATTCCCGCCAGGTGTGAGACGACGTTGATATGCATTAATTGACCCTGGGGGTTTCCGTTGGAAACTCGGCGCGGTCCGACCAAGAAGAGGTAAAGATGGTGTTTTCCAATATAAAGGCGATCGCCTACAACGACACCGTCGTTCGCCAATTCGCGATCATGACGGTCGTCTGGGGTGTGGTCGGGATGCTGGTGGGCGTGATCATTGCCGCCCAGTTGACCTGGCCCGAACTGAACTTCGGCATCCCGTGGTTGAGCTACGGACGGTTGCGGCCGCTGCACACCAATGCGGTGATCTTCGCTTTCGGGGGCTGTGGCCTTTTCGCGTCGGCGTACTACGTGGTGCAACGCACGTGCCAGGTCCGCATCTTCAACGACAGGCTGGCGTCTTTCACGTTCTGGGGCTGGCAACTGGTCATCCTGGCGGCTGCCGTTTCACTGCCGCTGGGCTACACGCAGGGCAAGGAATACGCCGAACTGGAGTGGCCGATCGACATCCTGATCACCGTCGTCTGGGTTGCCTTCGCGGTCGTGTTTTTCGGCACGATAGGCACCCGCAAAGTGCGTCACATCTACGTTGCGAACTGGTTCTTCGGTGCTTTCATCCTGGCCGTGGCGCTGCTGCATCTGGTCAACAGTGCTGCGATCCCTGCCGGCATGATGAAGTCCTACTCGGCTTACGCCGGTGTGCAGGACGCCATGGTGCAGTGGTGGTACGGCCATAACGCGGTCGGCTTTCTGCTGACCGCCGGTTTCCTGGGAATGATGTATTACTTCATCCCCAAGCAGGCCGGCCGGCCGGTGTACAGCTACCGCCTGTCGATCGTGCATTTCTGGGCCTTGATTTTCACCTACATGTGGGCCGGCCCGCACCACCTGCACTACACGGCCCTCCCGGACTGGACGCAGTCGGTCGGCATGGTGTTCTCGCTGATCCTGCTGGCGCCGAGCTGGGGCGGCATGATCAACGGCATCATGACCCTGTCGGGCGCATGGCACAAGCTGCGTGACGACCCGATCCTGCGCTTCCTGATCGTGTCGCTGTCGTTCTATGGCATGAGCACCTTCGAAGGCCCGATGATGTCCATCAAGACCGTCAACGCCCTGAGCCACTACACCGACTGGACTGTGGGCCATGTGCATTCCGGAGCCCTCGGCTGGGTCGGGCTGATCACCATGGGCAGCATGTATTACCTGATCCCGCGCCTGTTCGGCCGAACGCAGATGTACAGCGTCAAGGCAATCGAGGTCCATTTCTGGAGCGCCACCATCGGCATCGTGATCTACATCGCCGCCATGTGGATTGCCGGCGTCATGCAGGGGCTGATGTGGCGCGCGGTGAACGCCGACGGCACACTGACCTACACCTTTGTCGAGTCGGTCAAGGCCACGTTCCCGTTCTATGTGTTGCGCCTGCTCGGCGGGCTGCTGTATCTGGGTGGCATGCTGGTCATGCTGTGGAACGTGCTGAAGACCGCCACGGCGGGCCAGGCCAGCATCGTCAAGATTCCGGCCGTCGCGGCGCACGCCTGATTGGAACAAGAAAATGGCAAACAACAATACTCCGTCCGGCCTGTCGCACGCCAAGATCGAGACCAACAACTTCCTGATGATCGTGCTGATCCTGCTTGTGCTGCTGGTCGGTGGCCTGGTCGAGATCGTTCCGCTGTTCTTCCAGAAGTCGACCACGCAACCCATCAAAGGGGTCCAGCCCTACACCGCTCTGCAGCTGGCCGGCCGGGACGTCTATGTCCGAGAGGGCTGTTACAACTGCCACTCGCAGATGATCCGCCCGCTGCGTGCCGAAACCCTGCGTTACGGCCACTATTCGGTCGCCGGCGAGTCCGTCTATGACCATCCGTTCCAGTGGGGCAGCAAGCGAACCGGCCCCGACCTGGCACGGGTCGGCGGCAAATACAGCGACGAGTGGCATCGCACCCACCTGATCAATCCGCGCGATCTGGTGCCGGAGTCCAACATGCCGGCCTACCCATGGCTGGAGAAGAACCTCGTGGATGCCGCCTCGATGCCGGCCCACATGAGGGCGCTGCGCATGGTCGGTGTTCCCTACACCGACGAGCAGATCGCCAAATCGTCGGAAGAGGTGAAGGGCAAGACCGAAATGGAAGCCACCATCGCCTTCCTGCAGGGTCTGGGCCTGGCTCTCAAGTAACGCGGGAGAACACCATGGATGTCAATATCTTGCGCTCCATCACCACCGTGCTGGCACTGGTGGCTTTCCTGGGCATCGTGTTCTGGGCCTGGTCCAAGCGACGCAGCGCCGATTTCGAGCAGGCTGCCAACTTGCCTTTCGAGCAAGATTGACAAGCTTCACAAGGAATAACAATGAGTGACTTTACAAGTAACTTCTGGTCGTTGTTCGTTGCTGGCATCACGCTGGCCAGCATCGTGGCCTGCCTGATCCTGTTGTGGGCCAGCGGCAAGGCCAGGGCCATGACGGCCAGCGACAACACCACCGGGCACGTCTGGGATGGTGACCTGCGCGAAATGAACAACCCGCTGCCGCGCTGGTGGGTGTACCTGTTCATCATCACGATCATTTTTTCGCTGGTCTACCTGATGCTGTACCCTGGTCTCGGCTCCTACGCCGGGTGGCTCGGCTGGAGCTCCACCGGTCAGCACGCAGCCGAGATGAGCAAAGGCGAGAAGGAGGTGGCCCCGCTGTACGCGAAGTTCGCCGACATGAAGACCGAGGCGGTTGTCAAGGATCCACAAGCCATGGCCATCGGCGAGCGCCTGTTCATGAACAACTGTTCGCAATGCCACGGCTCCGATGCCCGTGGCAGCAAGGGCTTTCCCAACCTCACCGACAGTGACTGGCTGTACGGGGGCACGCCGGAGAAGATCGGGGAATCGATTGCCAAGGGCCGCAATGGTGTGATGCCCGCGATGGCTGCGGCGGTGGGAACAGCCGACGATGTCAAGAACCTTGCCCAGTATGTGCTGAGCCTGTCGGGCAGTCCACACGACTCCGTCAAGGCGGCGTTGGGCAAGCCCAAGTTCGCAGCCTGCGGTGCCTGCCACGGTCAGGATGGCAAGGGCATGCAGGCGGTCGGCGCGCCCAACCTCACCGACGATCTCTGGCTGCACGGCTACGGCGAAGCGGCGATCCTGGCGATGGTCAACAACGGCAAGACCAATGCCATGCCGGCCCAGGGTGACAAGTTCAGCCCGGCGCAGATCCATCTACTGGCGTCGTATGTGTGGAGCCTGTCGAACAAGGCCAGGTGAACACGGCGATCGACGCCGGTGTGGCGCGACAATGACACGCTGCACCATGGGCAGCTCGCGCAAATGTCCAGCAACCATCAAGGAGTAGTCATGCACGAACCGGTCGCCCTCAACCCGCCGCCCTGGTGGAAATTCGGCCTGGTATGGATGGTGATTGCCGGCCCCGCCATCGTCGTGGTGGCGAGTTTCGTCACGCTTTACCTGGCGATCAGTCACCCGGATCCGGTGGTAGACGCCGCTTATTACCGCAACGGCGCCGAGATCACTCAGACGCTGAGTGGCTCACCGGCGAACCTGGCACCGGCGATGGTCGGCAGAAACCATGCGGCCACTGGTGTCGTACCTGTCGACGGCACCAAGAAATAACGCGTGCGCGCATCCGCCGATGCCCCTGGCAGACGCGCACAAACTCAGGGGCAGATCTTCGGGTTGACGATCTGCTTGAGTGCCTCGGTGTTCAGGATGCGCACATGGCGCTGTTTCACCTCGACGATACCGTCGTCGACAAACTTGGAAAAAGTCCGGCTCACGGTTTCGAGTTTCAGGCCCAGGTAACTGCCGATCTCTTCGCGCGTCATGCGCAGCACCAATTCGGACTGCGAAAAACCGCGTGCGTGCAGGCGTTGCACCAGATTGAGCAGGAACGCCGCCAGCCGCTCTTCCGCACGCATGCTGCCCAGCAGCAGCATGACGCCGTGTTCACGCACGATTTCGCGGCTGAGGATCTTGTGCACGTGGCGCTGCAGCGCATGGATTTCATTGGACAGCTCTTCAATGCGGTCGAACGGCATCACGCAGACCTCGGCATCCTCGAGCGCGACGGCATCGCAGCTATGCTGGTCGTTGACGATGCCGTCGAGGCCGACGATTTCGCCAGCCATCTGGAAGCCGGTCACCTGGTCACGGCCGTCTTCCGAGGAGATGCAGGTCTTGAAGAACCCGGTCCGGATCGCAAACAGGCTGGTGAACCTGTCGCCATTGCGGAACAGCGACGCACCGCGCTTGACCTTGCGGCGGCTGACCACCAGATCGTCAATGCGGTCGAGTTCCTCATGGCTCAGACCCAACGGCATGCACAACTCGCGCAGGTTGCAACTCGAGCATGCAACTTTCATTGCCTTGCTGTTGAGCGGCACGATGGGCGTCACCTGGTTATGCGCCAGCGCCTTGCCAAGCTCCGGGTGGACGGGTTCGATCGCGGTTGAATGCAGCATGCTCACTCCTGATATGCGTCAATTGTGCCGTCTTGCATTGCTGTCCTTTTGATCCAGATCAAGGCCGGGCGGGGCCGCTCAGGCACATTGCGACGACCAGAAGAGGAATTGCCAGATGCCAACAGCAAGCGCTGAATCCGTGCCCGCCGAACTATTGAAGCGTTTTGATGTTGCGGGGCCCCGCTACACATCCTATCCGACCGCCGACCGTTTTGTGGAGGCATTCACCGCCGACGACTACACCCGGGCGCTGGCGCAAAGGCGTTCCGGTGCAGCGGCCATGACATCGCCACTGTCGTTGTATGTGCACATCCCGTTCTGCGAGTCGGTGTGTTACTACTGCGCCTGCAACAAGGTCATCACGCGTCACCACGACAAGGCGACAGCCTACCTGCGATACCTGAGTCGGGAGGTCGATCTGCACACGGCGCAACTCGGCCTCGGGCAGACGGTGACGCAATTGCACCTGGGCGGCGGTAGCCCCACTTTTCTGAGTGATGATGAATTGCGCGAACTGATGTCCCTCCTCAAGCGCAGTTTTCGCCTCGCGCCGGGCGGCGAATATTCGATCGAAGTCGATCCGCGTACGGTCGATCCGCAGCGCCTCGACACCCTGGCGCAGCTCGGTTTCAACCGCCTGAGTTTCGGCGTGCAGGATTTCGACCCGGCAGTACAGAAGGCGGTCCACCGGGTGCAACCGGCCGAACAGGTCTTTGCCCTGGTCGAGGCGGCGCGTCAACGCGGCTTCGATTCCATCAATGTCGACCTGATCTATGGCCTGCCACTGCAGACGCCGGAATCCTTCCACCGGACGCTGGGGCAGATCACGCAGTTGCGGCCGGATCGGGTCGCCTTGTACGCCTATGCCCACTTGCCGGAGCGCTTCAAGCCGCAGCGTCGCATCGTCACGATCGAGCTGCCGAATGCGCCTTCCAAGGTGACCATGTTGGCGCAGTCGCTCGCAACGATGATCGGGGCCGGCTATGTGTACGTGGGCATGGACCACTTTGCTCTGCCCAACGACCCGCTGGCGGTGGCCAAGCGCCAGGGACGGTTGCACCGCAATTTTCAGGGTTACAGCACACAGCCCGATTGCGACCTGATCGCCCTCGGTGTGTCGTCCATCGGGCGCATCGGGGCCACCTACAGCCAGAATGCCAAGACCCTGGAGGAATACTACGACGCGCTGGACCACGGCCGCTTCCCGGTGGTGCGCGGCCTGGCGCTCAACCGCGACGACCTGCTTCGGCGGGCGGTGATCATGGCGCTGATGTGCCAGGGCCAATGGCCGTTCGAATCGATCGACCTGGCCTGGCTGGTCGACTCCCGCAGCTACTTCGCCACCGAGCTTGAGGCGATGCGCCCGCTGCGAGACCAGGGGCTGGTGACGATGGACGAAACCGGCGTCCAGGTGACACCGATGGGCTGGTTCTTCGTGCGGGCGATCGCGATGGTGTGCGACCGCTACCTGCAGACCGACCGCACCCGGGCGCGCTTCTCGAAAATCATCTAGAGTCCGGCGGATGCAGAGCACTCTGGCCGTCACCGCCTTGTTGATGGGGCTGGTGGGAGGGCCCCACTGTGTCGTCATGTGTGGCGCGGCCTGCGCCGGCATCGGGCGTGCGGCCGGCGCACGCAGGGTCTCGGCAATGTGGACTTTCCAGCTCGGGCGCGTATTGGGTTATGCCTTGCTGGGGGGCGTGGCTGCCGCATCGATGCAGGGTGTGGGCTGGTTGACCACGCAATCGGCCGCCATGCGGCCGGTCTGGACCCTGTTCCATGTGGCGGCAGTGGCGGTTGGCCTGCTGCTGTTGTTCAACGCGCGCCAACCGGTATGGATGGAGAGCACCGGCAAGGCCATCTGGCAACGGGCGCGCGGCTGGGTCGGAGGGCACCGGCTGGCGGCCCCGTTGATGATTGGCACCGTGTGGTCCCTGCTGCCCTGCGGCTTGCTGTATTCAGCCCTGCTGGTGGCGGCCCTGAGCGCCAACGCGGGGCAGGGCGCGCTGGTCATGGCGCTATTTGCAGCCGGCACCAGCCTATCCATGATGGCCGGCCCCTGGTTGTGGCTGCGCTTGCGCGGGCATGGCCCAGGGCAGTGGGGCATGCGCCTGGCCGGATTGGCGCTGGCTTTGAGTTCCGGCTGGGTGGTCTGGACGGGGCTGGTGCATGACACTGCCCCATGGTGCGCCACGACCTGAGCCGCGCAGGGCGGATCGCCGCCAGGCGCTGCGTCAAGGCCGGACGTTGAAGTCGATCGAATTCAGGTACCAGAGGACCAGCATGGGAATGATCACCGGTATCGCCAGCCCGACAAAAGTAAGGGCCGTCAACAGGAAGGTGCCCATGTCCGCGATCCAGACCCTGAACAGTTCGACCAGGTCAACGTCCCAAAAACGCTGCTCTTTCATGTTCACACCTCGTGGCTGCCGGCATGTGGCGCCGGCACAGCAGTTCACTTATAACGTGTTCGTCAGCCGATGTCGATGGTATGGAACAGCAACTGGCCACCACGGCGGTCGGCGAAGTAGTGCTCGAGGGTTTCCTTGACAGTCCTGAATGCGATCTCGTCCCAGGGGATTTCACCCTCTTCGAACAGGCGGGCCTCCATGGTTTCATGCCCGGGATCGAACTGGTCGTCGAGCAATCGGGCGGTGTAGAAAAGGTGCACCTGGCCCACGCGTGCCACATTCAGGATGGAGAACAGGCCCTCCATTTCAAAATTCGCGCCGGCCTCTTCCCGGGTTTCGCGTGCAGCTCCCTGCGCGGTAGTTTCCTGCAGCTCCATGAACCCGGCGGGCAAGGTCCACTTGCCTCTGCGCGGCTCGATATTGCGCATGCACAAGAGCACGCGGCTTCCCAGGTGGGGCACCGTCCCGACCACGTTCAACGGGTTTTCATAATGGATCGTCTGGCACTGTGGACAGACTGCCCGCTCCCTGGTATCGCCGTCGTCCGGTACGCGATAGACCACTGCCGCGCCGCAATTCTTGCAGTGTTTGATCGGGCTGTGCAACATGGATCCAGTGTAGGTTGAAAGCAAAAATGGCTCCCGTGGGAGCCGTGACGGAGCACGCGGCAGTCGCCGGCCGGGGCTAGCGGACGATGACGCGGATCGACTCCAGGCCGGTCACCCCGCCCACCATGATGTCGCCCGCCACCACAGCGGCCACACCCTCCGGGGTGCCGGAGTAGATCAGGTCGCCGGGCTGCAGGTCCCAGGCGGCGGACAGGTGCTCGATGGTTTCCGGGATGCTCCAGATCAGCCTGGACACATTGCTGCGTTGCCGGTCCTGCCCGTTCACCTGTACGTGGATGTCGGCGTGGGCCACATCACCGGCCAGTGCCAAGGGCGTGATCGGACCGATCGGGGCGGATTGGTCGAAGCCCTTGCCGATGCACCAGGGACGGCCCTGTTTCTTCATGTCGTTTTGCAGGTCGCGGCGGGTCATGTCGAGCCCTACCGCGTAACCGAACACATGGTCCAGTGCCTGTGCGGCGGCAATATTGCGGCCCGGCTTGCCGATCGCGATCACCAGTTCGATCTCGTGGTGCAGGTTGCGGGTCAGGCGCGGATAGTCGATCGTCGCCGCCCCGCCCGCCGGCACCACAACGATCGCGTCGGCCGGTTTCATGAAGAAGAAGGGCGGCTCGCGCCCGGTGAAGCCCATCTCTTTGGCATGTTCCTCGTAATTGCGCCCAACGCAGTAGATCCGATGGACGGCAAACCGCTCCGGCCGGCCGGCTACCGGGACCGAAACCGTTGCCGGGGGGGGAAATACATAACTCATGCAAAGATCCTGGTGGCTGCTTAGCTGGACCGCGTGACCAGGTCGAAATGCTCGACTGTCGGCGGGCCGTCGAAGAACGGGCCGACGATGGCGCGCCACTGGGCGAACAGGGGCGATTGCCGGAACCCGACCGTATGGTCCTCGAGCGTGTCCCAGTGGATCTGCAGGATGTAGCGTTGCGGGCTCTCGATGCCCCGGTTCACCTGGAAGCCGCGAAATCCGCCAGACTGGGATATGACGCTTTTCAGGCCGCGCTCTATGGCTTCCTCGAAGGCTGCATTCTGGCCGGCGGGAATCCGGATGTCGGCAAGTTCAAGAATCATGGGTTGGTTCCTCGTTACGGGTCTGGATCTGGAGGGTTTCGGACTGTCCGTCCGCGTGGATCGCGAAGCGGCGGATCTCCTTGCCGTGCACCGGTGCATTATCCGGCCACGGCCAGCCGCCGAATTCGGTGTGCCGGTAATCTGCGAATGCCTGCTGGATCTCGGCCTGGGTGTTCATCACGAACGGGCCGTATCGGGCCAACGGCTCGGCGATCGGCCGGCCCTGCAGCACCAGCAGTTCAGCCGGGCGCGGGCCATTGACAAGCTCGAGGTCGCCGGAGCAGCGCAGCTCCAGGGCGGCATGCTCCGACACCGCCTGCCCGGCGACCCCCAGGCTCTCGCCCTCGAAGAAATACAGCATGCGCCGCGTGCCAGCGCCGACGGCGGCGGGCAGGGTCCAGCGGGCGTTTGCCGGCATCCGCACGGTCCAGATCGCCACGTCCGAGCCGGATTGCGAGGCCCAGGAATCCGGTGGCGGCGCCAGCGGAGACAGGTCACTGCCGCGCAACGCGCCGGCGATGCAGGTGACCTCGGTGCGCAGCCCGGAGGCATCGGCGCATTGCAGTCGAGGGATTTTTTCGGACCACAACATGGTGAAATGGGGCTGCACCATCTTGTGGGTGGATGGCAGGTTGAGCCAGATCTGGAACAACTCAAGCCGGTTGGGTCGCACCGTATCGAGCAGCGGGAACATCTCGGCATGCACAATGCCGCGTCCCGCCGTCAGCCACTGCACATCGCCGCCGCCAAAACGCGCCGTGGCGCCCAGGGAGTCGGAGTGGTCGATCAGCCCTTCACGCACGATCGTGACAGTCTCGAAACCCCGATGCGGGTGCGACGGAAAACCGGGAATCGACATGCCGTGGTACATGCGCCAGCCGTCTTTGCCGGCGAAGTCCTGGCCCATGTCGCGGCCGGCCAGCGAGGCATCCGGGCCAAGCTGCGCATTGCCACGCGGGTAATGGTCGTCGTGGTGCACGCAGAACAGGAAAGGGTCCATTGTGGGCCACTGGAAGCCCAGTGGCTGGAGGTTCAGGATGGCGTGGTCTGGCATCGGGTGTCCGCAGGTTCAGGCAAAGGTGGCACGGAGTCTACGACCATTCGCAGGGCGGGCGCTGACGACGCTCAGGCCAGCACTTTACGGGCCCAGCATGGGTGTTCGTCCGGTTTATGCTTCGGTCGATGAAACTGCACAACTATTTCCGTTCATCTGCGTCCTTTCGTGTTCGCATCGCACTGCAACTCAAGAGTCTGCCCTATGACTACGTGGCGGTGCACATTGCGCGCGGCGACCACAATTTGCCGGCCTATGCGGGTGTCTCGGCCGACCAACTGGTGCCGCTGCTGGAGGATGGCGATGTCCGGTTGTCGCAATCGATGGCCATCATCGAGTACCTGGACGAGACCCACCCGGCACCGGCATTGCTTCCGCCGGACCCGCTCGGTCGCGCCCGGGTGCGGGCGCTGGCGCAAAGCATCGCCTGCGAGATCCACCCCCTCAACAACCTTCGCGTGCTGAAATACCTGGCACACGAACTCACGTTGGACGAAGCGGCCAGGAACGCCTGGTACCGGCACTGGGTGCGTGACGGCCTGGAGCGTTTCGAACGCCAACTGGCGCAACAACCGGCCTCGAG
>JANOUM010000319.1:0-2530 GCA_031416855.1 Rhodoferax sp.
CGGGTTCAGAAAGATGCCCCAGCGGTAGTCGGGCATCTTGACATGACCGAACTGCGCCCAGCCCTGCGGGTCGACACTCACGGCGGTGCGCAGGTAGACATCGAAATCCTGGCTGCCGTCAGGGCCCATGTCGTTCCACCACCTCAGGTAATTGGGCTGCCACTGCTCGAGCGCGCGCTGCAGCGTGCGGTCCTCGCCGAGGTTGACGTTGTTGGGAATTTTGTCGCTGTAGTTGATGCTGGACATGGTACGTTCCTGTGAGGTTGGCTTCGTGATTCTTCAGACTTGATGAGTGGGTCAACCACTGTCGAGAGGCCGATGCCCTGCTCACACCCGGTTCCAGTCGAAGGCCGCCTTGTCGCCCTTGCCGTAGACTTTGAGTGCGCCCTTCTCGCCCACCGCGTTGGGCCGTTGGAAGATCCAGTTCTGCCACGCGCTCAGGCGCCCGAAGATGCGCGTTGCCATGGTCTCGGTGCCGTTGAAGCGCAGGTTGGCCTCCAGGCCGGTCAGCGCATCGGGCGACATCGCCACCCGCTCCTCGATGGCGATGCGCACCTCGTCGGCCCAGTCGATGTCGTCCGGGCTGGCGGTGACCAGGCCGAGCTGGAAGGCTGCCTCGGCGTCCAGCGCCTCGCCACTGCGCGCACGCACATCGATCAGGGGCTGCGCTTCCTCGTAAAAACGCCGTGCCAGCCGGCCTTGCCCGGTGGCCATCGGGTAGACGCCAAAATTCGCCGGGTCGACCGCGATGCGGGGTGCGCGCGCCGCATCGTCGGGCAGCGCCAGCATGTAGCTGCGGTCGCAGGCCAGCGCCAGTTCGAGCAAGGTGCCGGCAAAACACGAGCCCGGTTCGATCAGCGCAAACAGGGAGCGCGAGGACACATCGAGCCGGCTCAGCGTGCGGCGCAGCAACCCCACAGTCTCGCGCACCAACCAGTGGCCCCGGTGCGCGCGCAGGGTCGCATCCAGCGCCAGCACGGCCGCCACATCGCCCTCGGTCTTGATCAGCCAGGTGCCGATGTCCAGTTCATTGGTGCGCATCGACAGGATGGCGTCCTCGAGCTCGCGCGCCATCTGCAGTGGGTACCAGGCGGCGCCGGCCGATTCGATACCGGCGACATCGTGCGGCTGGGTGCCGCGCGGGCCTTGCACGGTGAAGGTGGCCACGCGGCGTGCGCGCTCGAACACCACCGCCACATGGGAGTAACGCAAGGCGTCGGCCTCGACCAAACACTGTAGTGGCACCAGCGCTACCCCCTTGGCACCGGGCGGCCGGTCGCTCTTGGTGGCCAGTTGCAACGCGCGCTCGCGCACCTTCTGGGCAAACACCTGGGGCCGGGCGATGTCGTCCACCAGGCGCCAGTCCTTGGCCTTCTGGCCGCGCACACCTTCGACGCTGGTGCAGAAGATGTCGGCCAGGTCATGCCGCACATGGCGCTTGTCGGTGACGCGTGTCAGCCCGCCGGTGCCGGGCAACACGCCAAGCAGGGGCACCTCGGGCAAACTCACCGCCGAGGACCGGTCGTCCACCAGGAGGATCTCGTCGCAGGCCAGCGCCATCTCATACCCGCCGCCGGCACAGGCCCCGTTCAACGCCGCCAGGAACTTCAGGCCGCTGTGCGCCGAGGAGTCCTCCATGCCATTGCGGGTCTCGTTGGTGAACTTGCAGAAGTTGACCTTCCACGCGTGGCTGCTCACGCCCAGCATGAAGATGTTGGCCCCGGAGCAGAACACACGGTCCTTCTTGCTGGTGATCACCACGGTACGGACCTCGGGGTGCTCGAAGCGGATGCGGTTGATCGCGTCGTTCAGTTCGATGTCGACACCGAGGTCGTAGCTGTTGAGCTTGAGCTTGTAGCCCGGGCGCAAGCCCGCGTTTTCATCGAAATCGGCGACCAGGGTGGCAATGGCACCGTCGAAGTCGAGCTTCCAGTGGCGGTACCGGGAAGGGTCGGTCTGGTAATCGACGCGGGGGTCGGAACTCATGCAATCATCTCGTGAAATATGCAACAAAATGCATTTTTAGATGCGGAACGCGAGAATAATAATGCAGATTGTTGGCGCAAGTCAAGGCAAATGCCGCAAAGTATTTCATGCGGGTAGCTGCAACGCGCCGCGCACCAGTGTGCGCAGGGCCTGGAAAGTGGCCCCAAGGTCCTGGGCGCTGGTGTTCAGCCGGTACTGGGCCTTGGAGTAAAAGGCCGCACGGCCCAGCAGGATGCCCTTGAGGTCCTGCATCGCTTCGCGGCTGGCGGCCATCGGCCGCAGGTCGCCCTGCGCGGTGACACGTGCCATGTGGGCCTCCGGTTCGGCCTGCAGCCAGACTGTCGTGCAGTGCGACAACAACTGGTTGAAGGTGGCGGCGTCCGACACCAGCCCGCCAGGGGCGGCGATGACAGCCTCGGGGTAGATCTGGATCGCCTCCTCCAGGGCGCGGCGCTCGTAGCGGCGGTAGGCGTTCTGGCCGTACAGCGCCTGGATCTCGGCGATGCTGCAGCCGGCGAACTTCTCGATCTCGCGGCTCAGCTCG
>JANOUM010000320.1:0-12421 GCA_031416855.1 Rhodoferax sp.
ATACGGCTTGATAGCAGCGAATGCTTCGGCACCGATGATTTCTGGCACGGTCTTGCCGACGATTGAATATTCGTCCAATCCGAAACTGCGTGCGTATGCCTTGTTGGCGAACAGGCAGCGGAAGTTTTCTTTAACAAAATAAGCGACCAGCGCCGGTATGCTGTCGGCAAGCAACGGTAACAGTTGAGCCGCGCTGGTGGCAGTGACGGTGATCTCGGAGGGGTTTTGCCGTAAGGACATCGTGCGAGCCTTATTATGATTATTTTTATAGCAGTTACTGAGTACTATAAGGTTCAATCGCAAGTGCGTAAAGGCGCGATGCTGGATAGTCCGACTGTGCGACATGATCAACGCAGTTTTGCAATTTTGAAAAAACTTTCAAATAATCCTCTTAACCATGTCGCGGTTTTTTAGAACTGTCCGGTTTTTTAGCACGTCAATTGTCCGCTTTTTTGGTGTTGTACTGATAAGTCTGTCTGGCGTGTTTGGCGAAACAGCCTTCTCAGCGCGTGGGTTGCGAAGCGAAATTACGCAGCCCGTTTGGTAACGACTTTGATTTGTTTTCCTTCTCTGCCATAGCGAGCGAGTTTGCGCGGCCCGTGAAATACCGCAAGTCTGCCATCGGCGTAGCGATTCACACGGACCCGGACTTTGACGTAGTGGCAGCGATGTTGATCGGCAGGGATTTGCAGGATCAGACGACAGGCTATCACTTGCATAACGCAACTAACAATGCTATCGTAACGCCACTTACCGAATCGGTAACGGTTTCGGTTTCGCACCGGGCCCTTTCGGGTTCCAGTGCCGCTTGAGCAGCTGCACCTCGATAGGAGAATCAGATGTCTGCGATACAGAAGTTTGACACCATCATTATTGGCGCCGGCGTCGCCGGGCTCGCGGCGGCCGCTCTATTGGCAAAGGATCATGGCAAGCGCGTTCTCGTGCTTGAACGTGCGCCTTTTGTTGGCGGGCGTACCCTGTCCTACGTCGGAAAGGGCAAGACCGTCTCTGCTGACGGCATCGAGATGGACGCGAAGGCATTCCGCAAATCGCTGGCTTACGCTCATTGTTATCTGGGCAAGACCACGCCGAGCATCGACGAGATATTCGAACAGGGTCTGCTAGACGGCCGTACGTTCGAGGCCGGCGGCCACGGCTTATTCTGGGGCAACAAAGGACGAGTCGGCTTTCTTATGGAGCACTTGGGCGTGCACCACAATCTTCCGCTCAACCGTGGTCTCGGCTTTGTCAAATGGGAAGGCGAGGATAAGCCAACCAAATCACATCAGGTAAAGAAGGGGCAGCCCTACGAGTGGATGACCGAAGAGGGCTTCCGCGCCACCATGGAGCAGCTCGGCAGCATGGCCACCACAAGTTTTGAGGACATGGCGCGCCTGATGAAGACACCGCTGCAATCGTGGCTGGAAGAACGCAAAATGCATCCTGAGGCTTACGATTACATCAAGGTTCTGGCGGCATCCCAGACCGCACAGGCCGAGCCGGCCATGACGCCAGCGGGCGATTTTCTCGGCTACATGTCGATTGCCGGCAAGATCAGGATGAACCTGGTAAGCGGTTCGGTGGCCACAGCAGACGAGCCGGGTTGTATCGCGATCCCCTTGGCCTTCGAAAAGGTCGTGTTGGCCCATGGCGGTGAAGTGCGTCGCGGAACGCCGGTTACGGAAGTGCTAATCGAGAACGGCCGCGCCACAGGCGTGCGCATCAAATCCAATGACAATGAGTACGAGCGGTATCGCACCATCCTCGCCGACAACATCATCTGCACTATTCCGCCCAAGTACATCTTCAACGTCCTGCCCACGGAGCCGTTCCCGCAGGAGTGGGTCAATCTGCTGAAAAAGAAATTTTGGGGCGCTGGCCTGCTCACCGGATGGTGCGGGATGAAGCGAAGCGTATTTCCCGATGCTGGCATTGAAGAAGGCAGCTTCGTCTATATGCCAGGGGTTATTCGCGAGGAGGGGTACATTGGTGCGGTGGATATGGTCATGGGTGACTTCACCGCGTGGGGAGATAAAACCGCCAAGCGAGGCCCTCCCGGTAAGCGCGAGTACTTGTTCTCCACCGCATTGACAGACGAGGAGATGCGCAACCCCGACCGGGTCAATCGCATCATCGAGCTCTGCGAGGACTGGGCCAAGAGGACCTTCCCAACGTGGGAACAAGACCGTGAGTTCATCATCTGGACGCCCTCGCCAGAAGCATACGGGCTGTGGCGTCCAGTGGGCGAAGCGCGCCCGGATGTCAAGTCGCCGTGGGTCAAGGACCTCTACTTCGCTGGGGATCAGTACGGTGCCCGCATGTGGGGCGGAGGTGTAGACGGCGCCTCGCTTTCCGCAGTGATGTGCGTCGACGCAATGACCGGCGCTAACAACGAAGAGGCGATTTTCCCCGACTACCACCGCGGCATTCCGGAACTCACGGACTGATCGTAGTCTATCTTGGAGCATAGCGTGAGCGGCGTTGGTGTCGCTCACGCATGACAGTGCGGTCTTTGAGACCAATCTATTGCTGAATTGATTTTTGCATTTATCAGGGAGTAGGCATGAGCAAATCACGTGGCAAAACGGCCATTGTTGGCATCGGCGAGGTACCGACCGGACGCTATCCTGATCGTGCCGCGATTTCCTTCGCTCTGGACTCGGCTGCTATGGCGATCCGTGATGCCGGCATTGACAAGGATGAAATCGACTTCGTCATCCCGACCGGCGCGGTTTTCAATGCGCAGTTTAGCAACGAACTTGCTACCTGTCGTATTGTCGAGGAACTGGGACTTAAGAACGTAACCGCAAACTGTCAGGTATTTTCCGGTGGTTCAAGTAGCACCAACGCCCTGAGAATAGCCAGTGCGCTGATCGAGACCGGGCGCGCCAGGAACATCCTGTTCGTGCATACGGACAAGCTGGGCACCGGCGTTACCGCCCAGGGCGGAATCGACCTGTTCTCCACGGCGGGTATTTCGGCTGAATGGGAAGTTCCGTTTGGTCAGCACTATTCAACCGTTGCAGCGCTGGCCACTACACGCTACAAGTACGAAACCGGGACCACCGACGAGCAACTCTCTGCGGTGTGTGTTTCCAACCGCAAGTGGGCGGAGATCAACCCTAACGCATTCTTCCGCAAGCCACTGACGATTGATGAGGTGATGAACTCAAAGATGCTATCGACGCCCCTGCGCGCCAAGCATTCGAACATGCTCTTCGACGGCGGCGCTGCATTTGTCATCACCTCCGGTGAGCATGCCCGGGATCTCACCGCTCAGCCGGCCTATGTGCTCGGCGAAGGCGGGATCGTGACGCACTTCGCCTACCATCAGGAGCCGGACCTTACGCGCTTTGGATGGGCGCGCGCGGGGCGGCAGGCTTTCGAGGAGGCCGGCATCACGCCTCAGGATATTGATGTCGCTGAAATTTATGACTCGTATCCGATTTACCAGTTAATCACGTTCGAAGAACTCGGCCTGTGTCGGCGAGGCGAGGCCGGCGAACTGCATCTGCGTGGCGATACATGGCCAGGTGGACGCATTCCCACCACCACTGACGGCGGCATGCTGTCCAAGGGGCATATCGGCGCAGGTGGTTCCGTGTCATTGCTCGTGGAGGCGGCGCGACAGGTGATGGGCAAGGCCGGCGAGCGCCAGGTGCCGGGTGCCCGCTTCTCAGTCGAGACGGCAGTGGGTGGTACTTACATGGATGCTCAGGTGACCATCCTGGGCAACCTGATTCCCTGATGGAGATGACATGAGCATTGTGCAGAACAAACCAAAACCATTGCCCGTTGTTGCTCCCTGGGCTCGCCCGTTCTGGGATGCAGCCCGCGAGAGCCGGTTGATGCTGCAACACTGCAATGATTGCGGCAAGGCGATTTTCTATCCGCGTCTTTCCTGTCCGCATTGCTCCTCCGACAACCTCGGCTGGCAGCCGGCGTCAGGGCGCGGCACCATCTACAGCTATACCGTTGTCGAAGCCAACGCGCCCTCCGCCTTCGCCAGCGACATCCCTTATGTCGTGGCCGTGATCCGGCTTGAAGAGGGCGTGCAAATGTTATCCAACGTCATCAACTGCGAACTGGCGCAATTGCGTTGCGACATGCCGGTGGAGGTGGTGTTCGAGAAACTCAACGACGAATTCACCCTGCCGAAGTTTCGGCCGGCGCGCTGACAAGGAGGCCCGCATGGCGCAAGAAAAATACGGCGACGACTTCAAGCTGGGCGACATCTACACGACGCCGCGCATCACCGTCACAGAAACTCATGTCGTTAATTGGGCCGGACTGACTGGCGACTTCTATCCGCTGCATATGGATAAAGTCTACGCCGAAAGCACGCAGTTCGGCGAACGTCTAGCTCATGGCCCGATGATTTTTGCCTTGGCGGTCGGTCTGGTGGCCCAAGCTGGCTTCGGTGGCGATGCCGTGGTCGCCTGGCTCGGCGCCAGCAACATGCGCATGCTGGCACCTGTGAAAATTGGCGACACCATCACCGTCCGCGTCGAAGTCAAGGAGCAGAAAGCTACCCGCGATCCCAAGAAGGGCGTGCAGACCTGGCTGTATACCGTGCTCAATCAACGCAGCGAAACAGTGATGAGTTTCGACTACATCATGATGTTCCATCAGCGCGGCACGGAGCCAGCAGCGTGAAGCCGCTCACGGTCGGTCAACTCTACGACCGCGCCGTGCGCCACGGCGGTCAGCGCATCGCGATCTCCGATGGCGCGCGTCACGTCACCTACGCCGAACTCGGTGACCAGGCCGCGCGACTGGTTGGCGCCTTCGTCGGGCTGGGCCTCGGTCATGGCGACCGCATCGCCTTCCTGATGGCCAATTGCGCCGAATACGTCGCCTGCGAGTACGCGGTGGCCAAGCTTGGCGCGACGCGCGTGCCCTTGGCCATCCTGCTGGCTGACGAAGATCACATCTACATGATGAACTTCGCCCGCTGCCGTGTCCTCATCTATCACGAGAAGATGGAAGCGCGCGTGCGGGCTATGATGCCGCGCCTGGAGACCGTTGAACGCTTCATAAAAGTCGGTGCTGGCGAGACGGTGCCTATCGATGGCCACCTCGAATTGCGCGAGCTGCTGGTCCGCGATACGCCGCGGATGGTGTACGCCGAGGTCGACCCGGAGGATATCGCCGGCATCTACTTCACCGGGGGCACCACCGGTCGACCCAAGGGCGTGATGCTATCGCACCGCTCCTTGTACTACACCTACTTCATGGAAATGCTCGACTTCGGCATCGCACCACGCGAGACCTTTGTTTTCGCCACGCCGATGACCCATGCCGGCGGCTGCCTGATCCTGCCTGTATTGCTGCGTCAGGGGCGCTGCGTCGTGCTCGACCATTTCGACCCTGATCTGCTGCTCGGAGCCATAGCCCGCGAACGCGCCACCGCAACCCTGTTGGTACCGACCATGATTTACGTCCTGCTCGATCATGCGCGGCGCGACGACTACGACCGCAGCAGTCTGCGCAATGTGCTTTACGGCGCCGCCACCATCGCGCCGGAGCGGCTCAAACAGGCCCTGCAGGTCTTCGGCCCGGTGTTCACGCAGTTCTTCGGTCAGACAGAGGCACCGATGGCGCTCACCGCGTTGCAGCGCGAGGACCACATCGTCGCCGACGCAGCGCGCGAACTGGCTGTGCTGACCTCGGCCGGCCGGCCGACCTATGCCACCGAGATCCGTTTGGTCGATGACGATGGCGTCGACGTGCCGCCGGGCACACCAGGCGAGGTGATCGCGCACGCGCCAAACCTGATGTCAGGCTATCTCGACAACCCCGAGGCGACAGCGGCGACCATACGCGACGGCTGGCTTTATACCGGCGACATCGCCCGCATCGATGACGAAGGCCTGATGACCGTCGTCGACCGCAAGAAGGACATGATTGTTTCCGGGGGCTTCAACGTCTATCCGCGTGAAGTCGAGGACGCCCTGTTCGAACACCCCGCAGTGAAGCAGGCGGCGGTCATCGGCGTACCCCACGACAAGTGGGGCGAGGAAGTCAAGGCTCTGGTGGTGCTTCATGCCGGCGCCACGGTGAGCGAGCAGGCCCTGATCGACTTCGTCAAGACAAAGAAGGGCAGCTTGATGGCGCCCAAGAGCATCGATCTGGTCGACGCGATCCCGCTCACCAACCTCGGCAAGCTCGACAAGAAAGTCATCCGCACCCGCTATTGGGGTGGGCGCGCCCGCAACGTATGAAGGACAGGACATGAATTTCGACGAATCCGAAGAAACCACGCTGCTGCGCGACACGATCCGCCGCTTTCTCGACAAGGAACTGCCGCGAGAGTTGGCGCGCACGCTCGACGAAAAGGCGGCCTATGCGCCGGAAGTCTTCGCGCGCCTATGCAAGCTGGGCGTCACGGGGCTGACAGTGCCCGAGGAATACGGTGGCGTCGGTATCGACATACTCTCGGCCATTATCGTCATCGAGGAACTCGCCAAGCGCGGTCCTTCGCTGGCCGGCCCCTACATCCATTGCGCCTTCTACGGCTCAATGAACATGGTCGAGAACGCCAGCGAGGAACAGAAACGCGAATACCTCCCCCGGCTGGCGACGGGCGAGTTGCTGTTCGCCTACGGACTCTCCGAGCCCGATGTCGGCGGCGATTTGGCCTCGGCAGCCGTGACGGCGCGTCTCTCCGCGGATGACAGCAAGGTGATCATCAACGGCACCAAGCGCTGGTGCACCGGGGCGCGCATCGCCGACGTCATCTATACCCTCGTGCGCAGCGGCCCGAAGGAAGATCGCTACAAAAACCTTTCGCTGGTGTTGGTGCCGACTACGGCGCGCGGCATTTCCATTGTCGATATCGACCACATCGGGCTGCGCTATTCTCAAACCACCGACGTCATTTTTGACGACGTCGAAGTATCGGTGGGCAACATCGTCGGTGGCCGAGAGTGCTGGAACAAAGGCTGGCCGATGCTGGTTGGCCGCGGGCTTGATGTCGAGCGTCTCGAAATAACCGCTGTCGCCCTCGGCATCGCCACGGCGGCGGTGGAGGACGCCTGGAACTACGCACAAGAGCGCGAGCAGTTCGGCCGCAAGATCTGCGCCCATCAGGCGGTGCGCCACATGCTTGTCGATGCGCGCACCAAGCTTGCCGCGTGCCGCCACATGCTTTACCACGCCGCCTGGCTCGCCACTGCCGGACGTGATTGCAGCGTCGAAAGCTCGATGGCCAAGCTCTTCGTTGCCGACAACGCCGTCGACATCGTGCTGACTTGCCAGCGTGTAATGGGTGCCTATGGCTGCGCCCGCGAGTACGACATGGAGCGCTATGTGCGCGACATCGTCTGCATGCCCATCGTTGGCGGTTCTTCGAACATGCAGAAGAACAACATCGCCAGTCGCCTCGAACTTCCCACCCGGTGACCCTCATGACCGAAGCATATATCTACGACGCCGTGCGCACGCCGCGCGGCAAGGGTCGCAAGGACGGAAGCCTGCACGGCGTCACGCCGATGCGGCTTGCCGCCACCGCCCTGGCGGCGCTGCGCGACCGCAACCAACTCGACACCTCCGCCATCGACGACGTCATTCTCGGCTGCGTCGAGCCGGTCGGCGAGCAAGGTGCCAATATCGCGCGAATCGCTGCGCTCTATGCCGGCTACGACACGGCCGCCGCCGGCTTCCACGTCAACCGCTTCTGCGCTTCGGGGTTGGAAGCCTGCAACATCGCCGCCGCGCAGATCATGGCTGGACAGTCCGATCTCGTTGTCGGCGGCGGCGTCGAGAGCATGTCGCGCGTGCCGATGATGTCCTCCGGGGGTGCCTGGGCCATCGATCCCGATGTCGCGCGCAGGACTCATTTCGTGCCGCAGGGCATTTCCGCCGACATCATCGCCACGCGCTGGGGCTACAGTCGCCGCGATGTCGACGCCTATGCTGTCGAAAGTCAGCGCCGCGCAGCATTGGCGCGCGACGCGGGGCGATTTGACCGTTCGCTGGTGCCGGTGCGCGACCTCAATGGCTTTATCATGCTTGAGCGAGACGAATGCATTCGTCACGAGACTAGCCTCGATAGTCTGGCCACGCTGAAGCCTGCCTTCGCCGAGCAAGGCGCCAAGCTCGGCTTCGATGCCATCGCCATCCAGCGCTATCCCGATATGGAGCGCATCGAGCACGTGCATCATGCCGGCAACAGCTCCGGCATCGTCGATGGCGCCGCCGCGGTGCTGTTCGGCTCGCGTGCCGCCGGGGAACGGATGGGCCTGAAGCCGCGCGCCCGAGTGCGCAGCTTCGCTTCCATCGGCAGCGAACCGACCATCATGCTGACCGGCCCAAGTTTCGCCACGGAGAAGGTTCTCAAGCGCGCCGGCATGAGCATCGCCGACATCGACTTGTTTGAAGTGAATGAGGCATTCGCCGCGGTCGTGCTGCGTTTCCTCGATGCCATGGCGGTGTCGCCCGAACGCGTGAACGTAAATGGCGGCGCCATTGCTCTCGGCCATCCGCTCGGCGCTACCGGTGCCATGATTCTTGGTACGCTGCTCGACGAGCTGGAGCGCCGCGACCTTGCCACCGGCTTGGTGACCCTGTGCGTCGGCGCGGGCATGGGCACCGCCACCCTGATCGAAAGGGTCTGACCATGAGCACAGAAATCATTCGCTATACCGTCGATGCAGACGGCATCGCCACCCTCGCCTTCGACTATCCCGAGCGCAGCATGAACGTGCTCAATCGCACTTCGCTCGAAGCCTTCTACGCGGCGACACGGCGCGCCATCGACGATTCCGCTGTCAAGGCGATCATGCTCGCCTCCGACAAGGACGACTTTATCGCCGGCGCCGATCTCGACATGGTGCTGGCGCTTACCGATGCCGCTGAACTCCGGGCGTCGACGCTGGAACTGCATCGTCACCTGCGCGCCTTGGAAACCAGCGGCAAGCCTGTCGCGGCGGCGATCAATGGTACGGCACTTGGCGGCGGCTTCGAGCTGTGCCTGGCCTGCCACTATCGTGTTGCCGGCGAGCGTCCGCGAGCGCTGATCGGCCTACCCGAAGTTACCCTGGGCCTGCTGCCAGGTGGTGGCGGCACTCAGCGCCTGCCGCGCCTGATCGGCATGCGCGCGGCGTTGCCACTGCTGCTGGAGGGCAAGAAGCTCAAGCCGGCCGAGGCGCTGAAGGCAGGTTTAGTACACGAGGTTGTGGCTGCCGGCAGCGAACGAGACGCGGCGCGCGCCTGGCTGCTCGGTCGTATCGGCCAGGAAACACAGCAGCCCTGGGACGTAAAGGGTTACAAGCTGCCCGGCGGGCCGGTGCAATCTCCGGGTGGCTTCGAGACCTTCCTGGCCGGTAGCGCGATGACGCTGGCGAAGACGGCCGGTAACTATCCGTCGCCGCACTACATCCTGTCGTGTGTCTATGAAGGCATGCTGACGGACTTCGATACCGGCTGCCGTACCGAAGTCGGCTATTTTGTCGCGGCCGCCTTGTCGCCCGAGGCCAAGGCGATGGTCCGCACGCTGTTCTTCAACATGGGCAAGGTGAATACCCTGGCACGGCGCCCACAGGGCATTCCGCCGCGCAAGTTTGCCCGCGTCGGCGTGCTCGGCGCGGGCATGATGGGTGCCGGCATCGCCTATGCCCAAGCCATGGCCGGGATCGATACCGTGCTGCTTGATGCAACTCTCGAAGCGGCGCAACGGGGCAAGGACTACACGCGCCGCCTGATCGACAAGCGTGTCGCCAAGGGGCGCATGAAGGTTGAGGACGGCGACGCCGTGCTGGCGCGCATCCGCCCGACCGCCAGCTATGCCGAACTCGATGGTTGCGGGCTGGTGATCGAAGCAGTGTTTGAGGACCGCGCTGTCAAGGCCGAGGTCACGCGCCAGGCCGAGGCGGTGTTGGCGCCTGACGCTATTTTTGCGTCGAACACCTCGACGCTGCCCATTGGCGGACTGGCCGAGGCTAGCGTGCGGCCACAGCGTTTCATCGGCCTGCACTTCTTCTCGCCGGTGGACAAGATGCCGTTGGTCGAGGTTATTGTCGGCCAACAGACCTCGCCGGAGACCTTGGCACAGGCCATGGACTATGTGCGCGCCTTGCGCAAGACGCCCATCGTGGTGAATGACTCACGCGGCTTCTACACTAGTCGTGTGTTTTCGACCTATGTGCGCGAAGGCTTGATCATGCTGGCGGAAGGCGTCGCACCGGCCCTGATCGACAACGCCGGGCGTCTGGCCGGCATGCCGGTCGGGCCGCTGGCGATAGCCGACGAAATCGCGCTCGACCTCGCCGACCGCGTGAATCGCCAGACCGCTGCCGATCTTGGCACAGCCTATGTGCGCACTCGCGCCGAAGACGTCACGGAGATCATGGTGCACACCTGCCAGCGCATCGGCAAGAAAGCCGGCGCCGGTTTCTATGACTATCCGGCCGATGGCGCCAAGCGTCTCTGGACGGGCCTCGCCCAGCACTTCCCGCTGGCGGCGCAACAACCTGAGCTGGAATCGGTGATACAACGGCTGATGTACATCCAGTCGGTCGAGACGGTGCGCTGTCTGGAAGAAGGCGTGATCGACAGCGGCTGCGACGCTGATGTTGGGGCGGTATTGGGCTGGGCCTTCCCGGTCTGCCGTGGCGGTCCCGTTGGCCAGATCCAGCAGATCGGGCTGACGCGTTTCACAGAAGACTGCCGCGCGCTCGCGGCGACGCATGGCGCACGTTTCGCACCGCCGGCGCTGCTGGAGAAAATGGCGGCTACCGAAGCCGCATTCTACGATGCTTGAGCATATTCCTGTCTGCATGCGGGCTCCCGGCCGCGAGTGGTTCGGCCGCCTGCGCCTGCCCGCCATCGTGGCGCCGATGTTTCTGCTGTCCGGTCCCGACATCGTCGTCGCGGCAGCGCGGGCGGGCGTTGTCGGTGCCTTTCCGACGCTCAACGCGCGCACCGTCCAGGATCTCGAAGTCTGGCTGAAGGACATCACCACCCGCATCGCCACGCTCGAAGCCGAAGGCGGCTGCCCCGGCACCTGGGCGGCCAATGTCGTCGCGCACAGCACCAACCGCCGGCTCGAACAGGATCTCGAACTCCTGTGTGAGTATAAGCCGCCCATCGTCATCACCGCGCTGGGCAGTCCGCGCCGCATCGTCGAACATGTGCACGCCTATGGCGGGATCGTCATCGCCGATGTCAATTCGATCGCCTTCGCGCGCAAGGCAGCCAATGTCGGCGTCGATGGCTTGCTGCTGGTCGCCAGCGGCGCCGGCGGCCATACCGGCGAGCTGAGCCCCTTCGCCTTCGTCGAGACGGTGCGCTCCTTCTGGGACGGCTTGCTGGTGCTGGCGGGATCGATTTCCACCGGACGCGCGCTACAGGCCGCGCTTGCACTCGGTGTCGACATGGCCAGCATTGGCACGCGTTTCATCGCCACCCACGAAAGCATGGCCGATCCCGAGTACAAGCGCATGGTGATCGCGGCCGACTTCGACGACATAGTGCGTACCAATGCCTTCACCGGCGCGTGGGCCAACATGCTGCGGCCATCCATCATTCGTGCCGGTCTTGATCCGAACAATCTGAAGCCCGCCGGTCCGATGGACGTAACCGATGACCCTCAGGCAGCCAACCGTGCCTGGCGCGACATCTGGTCGGCGGGCCACGGTGTGGGGCTGGTCAGGCGTGAGCAATCGGTGGGCGAGGTCGTCGCCGATCTGGCTCGTGAGTTTTCATTGCCGCGTTAAGACGGCGGCGAGCGATTCAATAGAAATACAGGAGGAAGCCATGATTTCAAGTTCTGCAGAAAAAATTCGCGATTACACGTCTCGCGGTTGGTGGGGCACGGCGACCCTCGACGATATCCTGAAGCAGACAGTCGCCGCGCATCCTGATCGCCTGGCGGTGGTCGACGCCCCAAACCGACCGACGATTACCGACGGCATGCCTCTGCGTATGACCTATGCAGCCCTCGATGCGCAAATTGACGCCGTCGCCGCACGGCTGCTAGACACGAACATCGGTCGCGACGATATCGTTCTGATCCAGATGCCGAATATCGTCGAGACATTGGTTCTGCTGCTCGCTTGCGGTCGTATCGGCGCGATAGCGTCGCCGATCGCGGTACAGTACCGTGAACACGAACTCGAGCAGATCGTCACCAAGCTCGCGCCGAAGGCGATCGCCACGGTGAGCCGCTGCGGGGACTTTCGCATGGCCGAAATGGCGACCAAGTTTGTCGGCGGCGCGAAAGGTCCGAAGCATCTACTGGTTTGGGGCAACGAAGCTCCGGCCGGCGCCGTGCGCATGGATACTCCGGTGCCGGACGCCGCGGCCGGCGCGCGCGTGGCCGTCTATCTCGGGCAGGGGCGACCGAGCGCGAACGATATCTTCACCGTCTGTTGGACTTCCGGCACCGAGTCGCGGCCCAAAGGCGTGCCGCGCAGCCACA
>JANOUM010000321.1:0-1580 GCA_031416855.1 Rhodoferax sp.
TTCCTTGCTGGATGCCACCCCGCATTCTTTCCATTCATCGGTCAAGTCCTGGCGCACCGTAATACCGCGCAGGCGCTTGTCGATCCACTCCTTGGGGTAGCCCTTTTTCTCGTAGGGTTCCTGCATCCGACCCATGGCCAGATCGGGGTTTTCAATCTCGTCGAGGCGTTCTTTGCCCACTTTGGCCAGCCAACGTTTGAAGGGCTCGGCCTTGGGGCTGGGGATGGACTGGATCAAGCGAAAGATACCCTGCGTGTTCCAGCACTGGAGTTTCTGCCGCCCGCCTGCCGTGTGAAATGCCAGCGCAAGGGGGGGGTCAATTTGTCCCCCCCTTGGCTGTCCAGGCTCAAATCCGGGTCCCGCCTGCGCATCTTCTTCCAATAGTCCGACGGATCGGCGGCATCCGTCAGCGCGGCAACGATGTCGGCGATGACAAACCACCACTCATCGTTGTGCAAGGTGCGGTGGCTGGCCTTTTCCTGGAAAACGATCAGGTGGTCAGCCGATGTGTCCTGCTGGGGGATTTTTTTGCTCATGGTCTTGGCTCCGAAAGCAGCGCGGCGAGTGGGCTGCCGGCGGCGACGTGGGGGACGACGATCTCGGCGGCCAGCGCCAGCACCAGACGGTTTCGCGCTAGCGCGGTGGCGCGGGTGGTGCGGGTAACGATGGGGGTGAAGGCGCTGATGACCAGCATGCGGCCGTTGGCGAGGGGTTCGCGTTCTTCGGCGGTGGGGCGATAGTTGCCGCCTTTGTCACCAAAGCCGCGCGCCAGCACTTTGACTGCACGCCCCTTGCGCCGGAGCAGTGAGCGCAGCACCTGCTGCTCCAGCGGCGAGTGGAAGCCGCTGACGATGACGCGGCCGGCCTTGACCCATTCCGGCACACGTTCCAGGGTTTCGAGCAGGACATGGCCGGGGCATTCGCGGGAAGCGATGAGGCCGAGCAGCGGTTCCGCCAGCAGCGCCGTCTCGCCAGCGCCGATTATTCGCGCGGCGAGTTCAAGGCCGACGCCTTTGGCCAGGGCAGCAGGCACTACGACAGGGCCGGCACGCCATCTGCCATCGGATGCCGCATTGATCACCAATCGCTTCCCGGCCTGCGCCGATGTTCAGTAGGTGTAGACATCCTTTGCCACCGCTCGCGCAGGCTGGCGCTGGCTGTGCAACATCTGCCGGATGCCTTCCGCCGTTTCCGCGTCAAAGGTCTTCTCGCCGCATTGCACGCAGACGGTTGCCGGAATGTGCTCGACCAAAACATAGCGCCGATCGACATGGAAGACATCTTCCACTTCCTCGCGGCGGAACTCACGGCTGCCGCAGACTTCGCATTTGGACATGGTTACTTTCTCCTTTCGATGAGATCGACTCATTCTGCAGGATCGGGTTTATACAGGGTAATGATTTTCAGCCGGGGTTGCCCGGACTGCTTCTCCTGTCGTCCGCGTGCAGCAGAGCAACACCAGGCCCGGCAACCTAACCCAGTATCTCCAGCAGCCGGTCCAGGCCGCCGGTATTGATTGCCACCATCGCCTGCTCCCGCACCCGCGGCTTGGCATGGTAGGCCACCGACAGCCCGGCCAC
>JANOUM010000322.1:0-2652 GCA_031416855.1 Rhodoferax sp.
CGCCGCCATCATCGGGCCATCTTCACAACGCCACCCTCGTGGCCTGCCGCTGATGGCCCACCGGGACCTGTTTCTTGCCGCCTACGATGTTGCCGAGCCGCACCGCCTGGGGGCTGCCCTGCGCCTTGCGCGGCGTTACGCCACCGGCGGGCAGAAGTCGGTGCACGAGTTGTACCTGACCGCTGCCGAGCGCCTGCGCCTGCTGGCCGACATGATGCTGCTGCTGGAAAAGTCGGAAGACCGCTTTCTGCTGCTGCGGCTCGACCCGCGTTGCCGCATCCACACCCTGGGCATGGCCGACAAACCTGCCGACCCCGACTACTTCTACGTCGGCTGACCACGCCAGAAAGGACTCCGAACCATGGCCCTGTTGTTGCTCGACCGCTCCCAGCTCGAAATCCGCAGTGAAGGCGCCACCCTGGCCCTGTACGAGGCTGGTCAGCGGCGCGGCACCGTGCCCATCGGCATGGTCGACCGCTGCGTGCTGCAGGGCGCGCAGACGCGGCTCGACACCGGCGTGCTGATGAAGCTGGCCGAGGCTGGTGCCACCACGGTACTGATGAGCCCGCGCCAGAACCGCCGCGTGGCGATCATCCTGGGCCCGCAACACAACGATGCGGCGGTGCGCCTGGCACAGGCCCGCGCCGTGATGGACGACGCGTTCTGCCGCGTCTGGGCGCGCGACCTGGTGCGCGCCAAGCTGCTGCGCCAGCAGCGCACCCTGCAGCGCATGCAGGCGCAGCGGCCCGACGCCCGCAAACCAGTGTTCGATGCCTTGCAAACCCTGCAACCCGTGCTGGCCACCCTCGATGCAGGCGTGGCGGCCGAGCCCCCCACGCTGGAAAGCCTGCGCGGCCGCGAAGGCGCTGCGGCGCGCGCCTATTTCGCCGGCCTGGCCGGCGTGATGCCTCCCGCGCTAGGCTTTGCCGGGCGCAACCGCCGCCCACCCAAGGACCCGGTCAACGTGTGTATGTCGCTGGGCTACACGCTGCTGCATCTGCAGGCCGTGCAAAGCTGCACGGTCGCCGGGCTCGACCCCTTGCTGGGCTTCTATCATCGTCCCGCGATTGGCCGCGAGTCGCTCGCCAGCGACCTGATCGAGCCACTGCGCCCGGCGGTGGACGAGTGGATCTGGCAATTGCTGCGCGAGCGCACGCTGCGCGAAGAGCATTTCAGCCTGGACAAAGGCGCTTGCCTGTTGGGCAAAGCCGGGCGAGAGATCTATTACGCGGGGTGGGAACGACAATCCGCCCCTTGGCGGCGTTGGCTGCGAGCCCGCACCCGCCGCCTGGCCGCGCACCTGCGCGCCGAAGGCCTGCCTTGGCTGGAAAGCGCCGAGGACGACGAGCCGTGTTAGACCACGCGCAGCGCGTCCTTCGCACCCGTTCGGCTGCCGACGGTGCCCTGGCCGCGCGCGGCGCGGATGCCCGCACCCTGTACCTGTGTGAGACCGCGTGCCAGCGTGTGGACGCAGGCGGCGACGCCCTGGTCATCGTCACCCAGCGCCCCGACGAGCCGCCGCGCCGCCTGCGCTTTCCGCTGCAACGCGTGGCGCGTGTGGTGTGCAGCGCCACGGTCGACTGGAGCGGCGCCGCCTTGCTGCTGTGTATGCAGCGCCGCTTGAGCATCTGTTGGCTTGATCACCATGGTGATGCCATCGGCAGCCTGCACAGCCACCGCGCCGAGATCGCGCCTTTTGCGACTGCCCTGGACCTGCTGCTCGAAACGCCGGAGGGCCATTCGCGCTACCAGCACTGGCTCAAATCCCGGCGCATGCAGGTGCAGCTGCAATGGGGGCGCACCGACGGCGCGGCCATCTCGCCCCAGCAGTGGGAAGCCACCAAGCGCAGCTGGGTCTACGGCGCGCTGCTTGCGGCGCACCTTCCCGCCGCCATGCAGGGCTTGATCGCCGCCTGCGTGGTGCAACAAATTCAGGAGCATGAACTTCTCCCCGTCCAGTCTGGCCCCGGTGGCCAACCCGTGTTGCTGGCGATTGACCTGACCTGGCTTTTGTGGGCAGAAATGAACCTGTGTTGCGGCCCCCTGGCCGACCACACCCATGGGGGGCCGGAGCTGGTGCAATTGTTCGAGCGCTGGCAGGCCCGCAATGCCAGCGCGTTGTTGCTGCATCTGCTCAGCCTGCAACGCCTCGCCAGCAAGGAGCTGCAGTCATGAGCCGCCGGGCCGTCCGCGCGGGACGTTCCGCCATCGCGCGCAGCCAGGGGGGGTGCCCATGAGCCAACTCGACTCCGGCCAATGGCTGGTGTGTTACGACATCCGCGACAAGCGACGGCTGGGCCAGGTGTTCCGATTTTTGAAGAAGCAAGGCGTGCCGGTGCAGTACTCCGTCTTTCTGGTCGACGCATCGGCCACCAAGATGCGCCGGCTGCTGGTGGAACTGGCCCAGTTGATCGACCCGCGGGCCGACGATGTCCGAGCCTACGGCTTGCCGGCGCAACCGCAATATGACACCATCGGCCAATCCATGTTGCCCCTGAATGTCCTGCCAACCCTGAGCCTGCAGTAGCTGCGGCAGGTTGAGTCTGTGAATCCACTCCGAGATTGCCAATCACTGTCGCAAGTGCTTGTGGGAATGGGGTTTTTTGGTGCATGCGGTATTTATCCAGCCCTGAATTCAAAGGGATTAAGACA
>JANOUM010000323.1:0-1787 GCA_031416855.1 Rhodoferax sp.
CGGTAGGGAATTTGCGGCATGCGGGTATCGAGACCGAGCTTGTACTGTTGCTGCATGCGCGACAGCTTGGTGCGCAGGTGCATGTCGCCCAGGCCGCGGATCACGGTTTCGTTGCTTCCCGGATGGCGTTCGACCCGAAAACACGGGTCTTCCATCTCGAGCTTGTGCAGCACCTCGAACAGGCGCTGCTCGTCGCCCTTGCGCTGCGGTTGCACCGCCAGGCCGACCATCGGCTGCGGAAACTGCAGGGCCTGCAGGCGGATGTGATCCTCGTCGTGCGAGTCATGCAGCACGCAGTCGAACTCGATGTCGTCCACCTTGGCCACAGCGCCCAGTTCGCCGGGTACCAGTGCATCGGTTTCGATGTAGTCCTTGCCCAGCAGGCGGTACAGATGGGCCACCCTGAACGGTCGCTTGGCAGATCCGACGAACAGCTGGGCATCCCGGCGCACCGTTCCCTGGTGCACCCGGAAGATGCCCATCTTGCCGATGAACGGATCGACCACCACCTTGAACACATGCGCCAGCACATGCTGGCTGGCGTCGGCCTGGGCCTGGAACTGCTGCGGGGCCTGGCCCGGGGCTTCGCGGTAGAACGGGGGCGGGTTGCCTTCGCAGGGGTTGGGTGCCAGGCTCGACAACACATCGAGCAACTGCGGCACACCGGCCCCGGTGCGGGCCGACACGAACAGGATCGGCGTCAGGTGGCCGGCACGCAAGGCGCGCTCGAACGGGGCGTGCAGTTCGTGCGGACTTGGATCGGCGCCGTCTTCGAGGTACCGCGCCATCAGGCTGTCGTCTTCCTCGATGATCTGGTCCACCAGTGCGCGATGGGCCGCGGCCACCGATGCGAAGTCGCTTTCGCCGCTGTCGTGCCCCAGCAGTTCGACCACCTCCCGACCGTGGCGCGCGGGCAGGTCCAGCAGCAGGCATTGCTTGCCGAACCGATCCTGGATGTCGGCCACCAGCGCTGGCAGGTCCAGGTTGTCGGCGTCGATCTTGTTGATCACCAGCATGCGGCACAACTGGCGTTCGCCGGCCAGCGCGAACATGCGTTCGGTCGAGAGTTCGATGCCGGTCTGCGCGTTGATCACGATCAGCGCCGTGTCGACCGCTGCCAGCGCGGCCATCGCCTGGCCGGTGAAATCGGGGTAGCCCGGGGTGTCGATCAGGTGGATGCGGTTGCCGTCGCGCTCAAAGCTCACCAGTGCGGACTGCAGTGAATGCCCCAGCTCGCGTTCGACCGGGTCGAAGTCGCAAACCGTGTTGCCCTTCTCCACGCTGCCCCGGGCCTGGATCGCGCCGGCGGCCGCCAGCAGGGTTTCGGTCAGGGTGGTCTTGCCACTCGCGCCGTGGCCCACAAGGGCCAAGGTGCGAATGCGCTGGCTGGGCAGGAGGTTCATGGCGATCCCTTCAGTGTCGAACTGATTCTAGTCACGCATCGCGGGCAGGTCAGCCCTGATCATTCTCCCTGATCATTCTCCATTTGCTGGCGCCGGGCAAGAAAATGCGATCCCGGCACTACTGCGGGGGCCGCGCCCGGCGCAGGCTGCGTGTCGGCGACCGATCGGCCGCGCCGCTTTACCAGGGACGGTTGCTGCAGCATGGCCGCCCGCCTGGCGGCAGTGACCGTGCCGGCTGTCGTTCGCGTGCAGCAGAGCAACACCAGGCCCGGCAACCTAACCCAGTATCTCCAGCAGCCGGTCCAGGCCGCCGGTATTGATTGCCACCATCGCCTGCTCCCGCACCCGCGGCTTGGCATGGTAGGCCACCGACAGCCCGGCCAC
>JANOUM010000324.1:0-1572 GCA_031416855.1 Rhodoferax sp.
GTTTTTTTCGGGTCGACCCTCAGTTATGCGCAACTGATGCACCAAAGCGAGCGGCTTGCCGCGTGCCTGCACGGCATGGGCGTACGCGCCGGTGACCGCGTGGTGCTGAACATGCAGAACTGTCCCCAGTTGGTGGTGGCGCACTGGGCGATCCTGCGCGCCAATGCGGTGGTGGTGCCGGTGAACCCGATGAACCGTGCCGAGGAACTCAAGCACTACATCACCGACCCGGACGCCCGGGTGGCGATCACCACGACCGACCTGGCGGGCGAGATGGCCCTGGCCAGCAATGCGCTGGACGCCAAAGACCGCCTGGCGCACCTGATCGTGACGCATTTCACGGATGCGTTCGACCCGGCGGTGTCCGCGTCCAATGCCCCGCCGGTGGCATGGATGCCGTGGCTGACGGCGTTGCACGGGTTGCCGGAACTCGCGGGTGGCGGTGTATTGCGCTGGACGGACGCGCTGTCGACAACCCAGGCTGCGCCGGCGCATACCGCCGGTCCGCAGGATCTGGCGGTGCTGCCCTACACCAGTGGCACCACGGGCCTGCCCAAGGGCTGCATGCACCCCCATGCGACATTGATGCACCAAGTGGTGGCGGCGGGCATCCTGGGTGGCGGTTCGGCCGAGACCGTGGCGCTGGCCGTGGTGCCGATGTTCCACGCCACCGGCATGATCAGTGTCATGCACAGCTGCATCTACCAGGGCGCGACGATGGTGATGATGCCGCGCTGGGACCGCGACCTGGCCGCGCGGCTCATTTCGACCTGGCGCGTCACCCATTGGGGCAACATCCCCACGATGGTGATCGACCTGCTGGCAAGCCCCAATTTCGCCCAGTACGACCTGTCCTCGCTGGTGTCCATCGGTGGCGGCGGCGCGGCCATGCCGCAGGCCGTGGCGCAGCGCCTGTTCGACCACTACGGTCTGCGGTATGCCGAAGGATATGGGCTGACCGAAACTGCCGCCCCCTCGCACTTCAACCCACCGGATGCCACCAAGCAGCAGTGCCTGGGCATCCCGTACATGAGCACCGAGGCCCGTGTGGTGAACCCGGACACCCTGCAGACCATGCCACAGGGCGAGCAGGGCGAGATCATCATGAGCGGGCCGCAGATCTTCCGCGGCTACTGGAAACGGCCAGGCGCAACCGAAGCGGCCTTCGTGGAACTCGACGGCAAGCGTTTCTTGCGCTCCGGCGACCTGGGCCGGGTCGACGAGGACGGGTACTACTTCCTGACCGACCGGCTCAAGCGCATGATCAATGCGTCCGGCTTCAAGGTCTGGCCGGCCGAGGTGGAAGCGCTGATGTACTCCCACCCCGCGATCCAGGAAGCCTGCATCATCTCGGCGCGGGATGCCTATCGCGGAGAGACCGTCAAGGCGGTCGTGGTGTTGCGCCCGAGCCACTGCGGGCAGGTGACCGAGCAGGACATCGTCGCCTGGTGCCACGACCACATGGCGGTCTACAAGGCACCGCGCATCGTCGAATTCGTCGACGCGCTACCCAAGAGCGGTAGCGGCAAGGTGATGTGGCGCTTGCTGCAGGAGGCGCAACAGGCGGCCTGA
>JANOUM010000325.1:0-4126 GCA_031416855.1 Rhodoferax sp.
CATGTGCTGCCTTGGACACTGGCCGGTTTTCTGCTCGCAGCCGCCAGCGGCACCACGATGTTCCTGGCCAACGTGGGGGATTTGATCGCCAACCCGGCCTTCGTGCTCAAAATGGGATTATTGTGTATGGCAGGTACCAACGCTGCGCTGCTGCATGCGCGCGGACCGATCGACCCCTACAGCCTCGCAACCCGCTGGCAAGCAGGGCTGTCGATCCTGATCTGGACCGCCGTGATCGCCTGCGGCCGCTGGATCGGCTACCTGTGATGCCGGCCGTCAACCACATACCCGAAGGGAAACACCATGCACCGTAGACACCTGATCCTGGGCGCCGGCGCTGTCTGCGCCACTCTTGCCAGCCAGCGCAGCCTGGCCCACCATGGCTGGTCCAGCTTCGACGAATCGCGGCCGCTGTACCTCACGGGCCGCGTGAAGGCCGTCAAATGGCAGAACCCGCATGCCGAGATCGTGATCACGGTGGCCGCCAACGGCACACTTCCGCCCGACCTGGCCGGGCGCAAGGTACCCGCACAGACCAGCACGGTCGATGGCGCGAAGGTGCTGGCAGCAGCCAGCCTGCCGCGCAGGACGGGCGACTGGACGGTCGAGCTCTCGCCCATGACCCGCATCAACGCCTGGAAGGTGCCCGAACCCAAGGTCGGTGACACCTTGGCTGCCGTGGCCTATGGCTTCAAGGACGAGAAGGACGCATTTGCCCGGGTCGAGTACCTGATCATCGGCGGTCAGTTGTACGGCCTGCGTTCCAACCCGGGCTGAACATGGCCCTGCACGCGTGGCTGCTGTATCTGGTGGCGGCATTCGGCCTGTCGCTCACGCCGGGCCCCAACAGCCTGCTGGTGCTCACGCACGGCGCCATGCACGGCCACCGCCGGACCCTGTTCACGGTGGCCGGCGGGGCGGTCGGCTTCTTGGCGCTGATCGCCCTGTCGATGCTGGGTATCGGGGCCTTGCTCAAGGCGTCGGTCCACGCGCTGCTGGTTCTGAAGTTGTTCGGCGGTGCCTACCTGGTCTGGCTCGGCATCCAGCTGTGGCGCTCGCCGGCCATCCATCTGCGGCCGGACGCGGGCATGCCAACCCGTGCCCGCGGCACCGACATGTTCCGGCAAGGCCTGTTGACGGCTGTGTCGAACCCCAAGGCGCTGCTTTTCTACGGCGCCTTCCTGCCCCAGTTCATCGACCCGGCGCGCGACCTGCTGACGCAGTTCATCGTGATGGCGACGGTCTTCGTGGCAGTCGAAATCCTGGTCGAATACCTGCTGGCGCTGCTTGCGCACCACATCCGACCCTGGCTGGAACGTGCCGGCCGAAACTTCAACCGCGTCTGCGGCGGCCTGTTCGCGGCCATGGGTCTGGCGCTTCCGATGACCCGTTGAACCCGGATTCGGCAGTTCAGGACAGCGGGCCTGCGCCAATGTCCTGGCAGCTGGCCTTTGCCTGGTCGATCAGCGCCAGCACCTGTTCGGCGTCCTGGCTGTGGCTCACCAGCGACAGGCACACCATCGCGAGGAACAGCGTGGCCCTGTCCTGCCCCACCTCCGACATAGCGTGGCACACGGCGGTGTAACTGCGGTCCAGGTCCTGGTCGTTCATGCGATCACCCCCGAGCTGTCGAATGCACGCACCACCGCTGCGACATCCATGCCGCGCCAGCGCCCCATGACATAACCGTCCGGCCGCACCAGCACCAGCGCCTCGGCCACCTCCGGCCCGACGCCATAACGCTGCCAGGCCTGCGGGGCGACGTCGGACGGCGCCAGCAGCAGGGGCTCGACGCCGCGTGCCGCCAGCGCCTGCAGGCCTGCGGGCACGTGGCGGGCAAAGACCAGGCACACAAATCCCGCCCCAAAATGCCGGCTCAGATGGCTGCCGTCGGCCAGCAGGGCCTCCGGCGCCGGCGACCCTGGAGCCGCGTCGTCATGGCTCCAGGCGTCGCTGGTCTGCGGCAGGTTCAGCGACGATTCCACGTAGCGGATGGGCGCGGACTGGCGCGGGTTGAGCAACGGACGCACGGTCGGGTCGTGCACGGCCAGGCGCAGCGCCGCTTCCCGCATCAACGCAAAAGCAAAGTCGGGTGGCGCCATGAACTCGGTGCTCTTGGCCCCAAGCGCCATGTTCTGGCGCGCCGCATGCACCCGCTCGGTCGAATAACTGTCCAGCAGGCCGGGGGGTGACCAGCCCTGCACCACCCGCGCGAGCTTCCAGGCCAGGTTGGCGGCGTCGTCAATGCCGGAGTTCAACCCGCGCACGCCGAAGATCGGCACCAGGTGGGCTGCATCGCCCGCAAACAGCACCCGCCCGTGGCGGTAGTCGTCCAGCGTCAGGCACTTGGCGTTGTAGAGCGAAATCCACAACAGCTCCCACGGCGCATCCTCGCCGATCATGGACAGATGGCTTTGCACCCGTGGCAACACGTTCTCGGGGCGCACCGCCTCGGCCGGGTCTTCGTCGGCCCGCAACTGGTAGTCAATGCGCCACACGTCATCGGGCTGGCGGTGCATCAGCAGGGTCGAGCCGGGGTTGCTGGGCGGGTCGAACCAGGCCAGGCGCTCTACCGCCCGCCGCGATGTCTGTCGGATGTCGACGATCACATACCGGCCTTCGTACTCCATGCCGCGCAGTGCCAGGCCAAGTTGTTCACGCACCGTACTGCGGCCACCGTCGCAGGCCACCAGCCAGTCCGCGCGCACTGTCACCGAGCCGGCAGGGGCCTGCACCAGCAGCTCGACCGCCTGGTCCGTCGCCCGGACCCGTTCCACCCGGCTGCCCCATCGAACATCGGCCGGGACCGCAGCCGACAGCGCGGCTTCATGCGCGAACTGCTCGACAAAATACTGCTGAATATTGACCATCGGCGCAAACCGCTGCGTGGGTTCGGAGGGCATCTCGAAATGCAGCACTTCGCGGTCACGGTGGAAACTGCGTCCGCCGACCCAGGACAGGCCCTTGCGCACCAGCGCGGTATCGGCACCGACCCAGCCCAGGATCTCCTGCGAGCGGCGCGACATGCAGATCGCCCGACTGCCGGTGCAATAACCGGTGTCGGCTTCGACCACCAGAGTCGCAACCCCGCGTCGCGCCAGCAGCGCCGCCAGCGTCAGCCCGACCGGGCCACCACCGGCGATCAGCACCGGCACATGCTTGGGCAAGTCGCTTGGGGTATCGGGCATGTTGGATTTCCGGTTCCGTGCAATGGGTCAGTAAAATTAGAGCACGCCGCCGGGCCAAGCATGCAGGCTGCTAAGCTGACGGCCATGCTCAACTTCCTCCCCCCTCTGCTCGTAGGCCTGATTGCCGGCCTGCTGATGGTGCTCAATGCGCTGTTCTGGGTGCCGATCCTGCTGGTGTTCGCGCTACTCAAGCTGCTGGTGCCCATCCATTCCTTCCGCCTGGCGATTGCACCGCTGTTGCTGGCCATAGCTGAAGCGTGGATATCGTGCAACAGCGCCTGGATGGCGCTGACCCAGCGCACGCGCTGGGACGTGTCCGGCCTGGACGGCCTGGACTACCGCAGTTGGTACATGGTCAACTGCAACCACCAGTCCTGGGTCGACATCCTGGTGTTGCAGCATCTGCTGAACCGGCGCATCCCGCTGCTCAAGTTCTTCCTCAAGCAGCAACTGATCTGGGTGCCGGTGATGGGCCTGGCCTGGTGGGCTCTGGACTTCCCGTTCATGCGCCGCCACGGCGCCGAATACCTGCGCAAGCACCCCGAGATGCGTGGCAAGGACCAGGAAACGACCCGCAAGGCCTGCGAGAAATTCGCGCTGGTACCCACCAGTGTGATGAATTTCCTGGAGGGGACCCGCTTCACGCCGGCCAAACACGCGCGCCAGCAGTCGCCTTATGTCCACCTGCTCAGGCCCAAGGCCGGCGGCCTGGCGCTGGCGCTGGACGCGCTGGGCGACAAGTTCCAGGCGATCCTCGATCTGACCATCGTCTACCCTGATGGCCGCCCCACGTTCTGGCATTTTCTGCAGGGCCGCATGCGCCAGGTCACGGTGCGCGCCCGCATGTTGCCGCTACCCAGCCACCTGGACTTGTCGAACTACAGCACCGAGGCGAGCGTGCGGGTGGTGTTCCACACCTGGGTGCAGCAGACGTGGCA
>JANOUM010000326.1:0-3789 GCA_031416855.1 Rhodoferax sp.
GGGTTGGCCTTGCGCAGGCTGATGACACGCACAGCATCGGCGCGAATGCAGAACACCATCACATACAGTCGGTCGCCGATATACCCTTTCGCTTCAAAACGGGGTTCGACGTACTGCTTGCGTGTGTCCTCTCGGACCACGGCGGTTTCCCCATTCAAAGCCATCAGCATCGGCTAGCGACAAGCCGTGCTTGTCGAAGTTTCCTTCGTCCTTGTCAGGATCGAATTCGTAGTTCATGACATTTATTGTATAAACATAAAATGACCATGCCAAATGTTGAAATTATCGAACCACGCGGCTGGCGCATCACCCGAGCAGCCCCTGCAAATACCAATGACTGCCAGACCGCTCCGCAGCCTGATCTGCCAACTGTCTGTCCACTGACAAGCGCTCACGGTAAATCCACAACAATCCCGCCTGTGCGCTGCGCGCCAGGAAGTAATCACGCAGCGCAAGCGCGGTTTTTTCCGGGGCTGCGGCACCCCACCATCCAGCCTCCAGCCGCTGCGGCCCGACCAGCAGCGCGAGCGGGCCCTGGTATAGCGGGCGGTCCTGCCGCACGGCCTGTGAGGACCCGCCACCGCGCCAGCGGTTTAGTTCAACAAACCGTGCAGATACCTATGGCGAAGGCGTTTCCCAGAGCACCCGCAGTGGCACGGCAAAGAGGTCATCGGCGAATGACACACCGACCTCGCCGTCGTACAACACGACACCACACACGAAACGTGCGCCCGCAACCTCCCGGAGCTTGCGCAATCCACGAAAGTCTGCCTCACGCACTGTGCCGGAGGCCTTGACCTCCACGCCTGCCAGAGCCTGTACGCCCCGCTCCAGCACGATGTCCACCTCGTAGTCATCACGGTCGCGAAAGTGGTGAAACACGATGTCATCCGCGTGCCAGCCTGCTTGCCGTCGCAGTTCCTGGAAGACAAAAGTCTCCAGCAACTGCCCGAGCAGTACGCGGTCCTGCTGCAGCGCCGGTGCGTCGACACGCAGCAGGGCCGATGCCAGACCGGTATCGGCCAGATGGATCTTGGGTGTCTTGATCAATCGGTTCAGGTGGCGCACATGCCAGGGCGGCAGGGTCTCCAGCAGGAAGACACGTTCCAGCAAGGTCACGTAGTCCCGAATGGTAGGCCGGCTGAGCTGAAACGGCCCTGCGAGTGCGCTCACGTTGATGAGATGCGCAGTTTGCCCCGCTGCCAGCTCAAGCAAGCGCGGCAGGGCGTCGAGCGAACTGATACGGGCCAGGTCGCGCACGTCTCGCTGCACCAGGGTTTGCACATAGGCCCGGTACCAATGCCGGCGCCGGTCGGGGTTGCGTGCGAGCGCGGCCGGGTAGCCACCCGCCACGATGCGCTGCGCCAGCTCGGGGCCCAGACGTTCGTGCCGTGCCAGCTTGAAGCCACGCGAAAAAAGCAGATCCAGGAATCCACTGCTTTTTCGCGCGAGTTCGCATTGCGCCAGGGGATGGAGCCGTTGTGCCTCGACGCGGCCGGCCAGGGACTCGGCCAGCCTGGGTAACAGCAGGACATTGGCAGAGCCTGTCAGCAGGAATCGCCCCGGGCTGCGATCGCGATCGACCACCGCCTTGATCGAGGTGAATATCTCCGGTACGCGCTGGATTTCGTCGAGCACCATCCGGGGCGGAAGATCGGCCACGAAGCCAACCGGATCGGCCTTGGCTGCCGCCACCAGGTTGTCGTCATCGAATGTCAGGTAACCGTAGCCGGCCGGCTCGGCAACGGTGCGTGCCAGTGTGGTCTTGCCGCATTGGCGCGGGCCATGCAACAGGACCACGGGTGTGTCTGCCAATGCCTCGGTCAACCTGGCCTGCGCAAAGCGGGGAAATGGCGTGCTGCTTCGGGGGTCGATCGTAGTCGGCTGATTGTAATTTTATGGTTCGCTATTTGAAACCTTATAGTCCGGCCACTTGAAATGTTTTGGTTCGACTGAATGAAAATAATAGGCTTCAACCGTGGCTGGCCGTTCACCCGAACAAACCTTGCAGATACCAGTGGCTGCCCGCTCGCTCCGATGGCTGCTCCGCCAGTTGCCTGTCCACCGTCAACCGCTCGCGATAGATCCACAACAAACCCGCCTGCTCGCTGCGCGCCAGGAAGTAGTCGCGCAGCGTGACCACGGTTTTTGCCGGGCTGGCTGCACCCCACCAGCCCGCCTCCAGCCGCTGTGGCCCCGCCAGCAGCGTGAGCGGGCCCTGGTACAACGGGCGGTCCTGGCGCACGGCCAGTTTGAGGGGGGTGGCGAGCAGCCAGGTGGGGTACAGGTCGGCGTATGCGGGAGAGGCGTTGGCGGCGGCCTTGGCCTTTGGCTTTTTGCCTGCCCCGGCAGGCTTGCCGCTTGCCGTGGATGTGGTGGCCGGCCGGCCCTGCGATGCCGGCACCCAGGCCTGCATGCACTCGGGCCGATGGTCGGCACGGGAAACCGCGCGCAACACCTGCTCCGGCCCCAGACGCGCACTCAGGCGCTCCAGCAGCTGGTGCAGGCTGTCGCCGCTGCGCAGGTCATCGGGCAGCAGGCTGGCGCTGGCCCCGGCCAGGGGCGCGGTCTCGATGGAGCGCATGCGCAGGTACAGCACTGGCGCCGGCAGGGTGGTGTGGTCCAGGTGCTCGCCGAGCAGACGCTGCAGGTGGGTCATGTCCAGCGTGGGCTCTGCCGTGCGCACCACCAGGCTGCCGTGGGTGGCGGTGTTGCGCCGCGCGTCCATCTCCCAGCCCAGTTCCAGCGCCAGGATGCCGCGCTGGCGCGCCTGCAGCCAGACCTGCAACTGCGCCAACATGCGACGCGCGGCAAACAGCAGTGAGGGTGCGGTCTCCACCTGTACCGACAACTCCAGCGGCAGGTCGAACACCTCGGGCAGCAGCAGCCAGGGGTAGACCTCGGGCTTGAGGCCGTAGGCCCGGTCCAGCGCGTCGAGCAGCGGCGCACCGAAGCGCCGCACCACACCGCCCCGTGGCAGGGCGCGCAGATCGCCCCACGCGCGGCAGCCGATGCGCTCCAGCGTGGCCAGATGCGGCTGCGCCTCGGCCAGCGTGGCCAGTGGCAGCAAGTCGGGTGCCGGATAAGCACCGGCAGCATCCACCTGCAGATAGGCCAGCGCCAGCAGGGAGGTCGGGGCATGTGCCGAGCGCAGCGGCTGCACCGGGCACGCTGCCTGAAACAGATGGTCGAGCAGCGGCTGGCGCCCGCCGAACAGGCGCTCGCTGGCGGATACCTCGAGCAGCACCGCCTGCTCGCGTTGCGCCACCCGGGGCGTGAACTGCAGCGCCCACCAGCCCAGGGCGGCGAGTGCGTTGTCACGCACGCTGGCGTATTCGAGCACCTGCGAGTTGCTGCTGGCGCTGCCAGCGCCGGGCGCAGGCGCGCCTTCTTCCTCAGGCTGGGGCTGTAAAGCGATCCAGTACATGGAGCGGCTCCTGCATCGAAAGCCCGGGGAGCATCCCGGGGAGCATCGCTGCGGAGACCTCCGGCACGGAATCGCGCCCTGCCCGCCCGCCACCGCGTGCGAGCAGCGCCGCCATGCGGCCCTGGCGGGCGGGCATGACCAGGGGCTTCAACGCCGGCGGCCCCCTGCGCTTGAGGATCTCGATGTGCAGTTCGTCGCTGTCGGCCTGCAGCGCCACCAGCACCCGCAGCACTGCCGGCGACGACTCGGCCTGGGCCCGGGCCGGACGCATCACGAACAGCAGCTTGGCATGTTCGCTGGCCGCCATCTGCAGGCGGCGGAGCTGGTCGGCCCGGGCCTGCGGCAACCAGGCCAGCACGGCG
>JANOUM010000327.1:0-3353 GCA_031416855.1 Rhodoferax sp.
CGGTGATACCTTGCGCGATTGCAGGTTCATCAGGCTCGAGACGATCTGCAGGTTGTTCTTGACCCGGTGGTGCACCTCGTGCAGCAGGGCGGTTTTTTCCTTCAGCGCATGTTCGATCAGGCTGCGATGCAGCTTTTGCGCTGACACATCGCGCACCATCTTGCATGCGCCCACAATGGAGCCACTGCGATCGCGCAAAGGGGACAAGGTGACGGACACATCGAGCCGCCGCCCGTCCTTGTGCAGGCGCACCGTCTCGAACGGGACGACCGATCGTCCCGCCTTGATGTTCTCCATGACCCCGGCTTTTTCCGGCCACCGTTCCGGCGAAAACAGCACGGTGACCGGCTGCCCGATCACCTCCGCAGCCGAATAGCCCAGCAGTCGGGTCGCCGCAGGGTTCCATCCGTCGATGATGCCGTCCAGCGACTCGGTGATGATGGCATCGCCCGACGACTCGATGATCGACTGGTACCGTTCTTCTGACTGCTTCAGCGCGGCTTCGCTTGCGTGACGCAACGAAATGTCCATGGCCGACGGGATCAGGTGGGTCACATGGCCATCCTTGTCCCGCAGTGGCGCCAGCATGAAGTCGATCCACATCAGCTGGTCGTTGAGCATGCGCACCTGGATGTCTTGGCGCACTACTTTACCTTCTCGGCAGCGGCGTGTGGCGTCCTGCATCAACTGCTGCAGCCGTATGTCGTGACAAAACCAGAAGCAATCCCAGAGTTTCCGGTTGCGTACGTCGTCGAGCGTCAGTCCGGCAGCGTCGAGCGGCGCCTGGTTGGCGTGAACCAGCGTGCCATCGATCTCCATCACTCCCACAAACGCAAACAGGTTGTCGAGCACCTTGAGCAGCCGGTGCTGGCTGTCTTCGACCAGTTGATGAGAAAAATCGTCTAGCTGGGAGTCCTGGACGATGGCCAGCACGCCGCGGATCGCGCCCTGGCTGCTGCGCCAAGGGTAATAGGACGCCATGCGGTGCAATTGGAGGCGCTGTGGAGCGGGCCCGTTGCCCTGAATTTCCTGGTTCAGCAACGGAACCCCCGTGTCCAACACAAAGCGGAGCTTGGGCGCCACCACGTCGGCCGCCTGCGGAAGGAAATCGAAGATTGACTTGCCGATATGGTCGGCCACGCTCAGGTTGTTCAGCGCGGCATGCCGGGCATTGATGTAGCGCAGGCGCAAATCCCGGTCGATTACGATCACGCCGATCGGGACGCTGTCGAGCAACAGCGAAAGTTGGCGCGGTATCGGACGACGACGCGATGCCCCTGCTCTGGGCCGCGCAACGGCTGCACGCAGAACTGGCCGGCCATCGCCGCAGTGCTGGCCGCGTCGGGGCCAGTCGCGCGGTGGCAATCCGACTAAATAGAGTTTAGCTATTGAATACCTAGTGACAATCAAGTAGCCAAATGACCCTGCGATTCCTATAGTGAGTCTTCGGTAACCCGCCAGTGCCGAGCCACAAGCCCTGACCGCATGCGCTGCCTGCCCAGATGGCGCCCCGGCACCGGCCCGGCAAGCCGATCGACCCGCTTAACCTACCACTGGAGATACACATGGATCCCACCCCCAACAACGAAGCCAAATGTCCTTTCGCCGGCGCGCATGGCGCACGTGCCAGCGCTGGTGCTCAGTCCAACCGCGACTGGTGGCCAGAGCAGCTGAACCTCAACATCCTGCACCAGCACGCGCCATCGTCCAACCCGATGGACCCCGGCTTCGACTACGCCGACGCCTTCAGGACGCTCGACCTGGCCGCACTGAAGCAAGACCTGCGCGCGTTGATGACCGACTCGCAGGACTGGTGGCCCGCCGACTGGGGCCACTACGGCGGCCTGTTCATCCGCATGGCCTGGCATAGCGCCGGCAGCTACCGCACCGGCGACGGCCGCGGCGGCGCCGGCACCGGCAACCAACGTTTTGCACCGCTCAACAGCTGGCCCGACAACGGCAACCTGGACAAGGCGCGCCGGCTGCTCTGGCCGCTCAAGCAGAAATTCGGCAACCAGATTTCCTGGGCCGACCTGATCATCCTGGCTGGCAATGTGGCGCTGGAATCGATGGGCTTCAAGACTTTTGGTTTTGGTGGCGGCCGCGTGGACATCTGGCAGCCTGAAGAAGACCTCTACTGGGGCAAGGAGAAGACCTGGCTGGACGACCAGCGTTACAGCGGCGATCGCGAACTCGACAAGCCGCTGGCCGCCGTGCAGATGGGCCTGATCTATGTGAACCCCGAAGGACCAAACGGCAACCCCGACCCGGTGGCCTCGGGCCGTGACGTGCGCGAGACCTTCGCCCGCATGGCCATGAACGACGAGGAGACCGTGGCGCTGGTGGCCGGCGGCCACACTTTTGGCAAGGCCCATGGCGCGGGCGACCCGGCGCTGGTGGGCCCCGAACCCGAAGGCGCCCCGATCGAGCAACAGGGCCTGGGCTGGATCAACCGCCTGGGCACCGGCAAGGGGGTGCATACGACGACCAGCGGCATCGAAGGTGCCTGGAAACCCAACCCCACCACCTGGGACAACGGCTACTTCGACATGCTGTTCGGCTACGAATGGGAGCTGACCAAGAGCCCGGCCGGTGCGCACCAATGGGTGGCGAAAGACGTCAAACCCGAACACATGATCCCCGACGCGCACGACCCGGCCAGAAAACATCCGCCGATGATGACCACGGCCGACCTGTCGCTGCGCATGGACCCGGCCTACGAAAAGATCTCGCGCCACTTCCACCAGCACCCGCAGGCTTTTGCCGACGCGTTCGCACGCGCCTGGTTCAAGCTGACGCACCGCGACATGGGGCCCAAGGTGCGCTACCTCGGCCCGGAAGTTCCGGCGGAAGACCTGCTCTGGCAGGACCCGATCCCGACCGCCGATCACCCGTTGATCGACCAGCGCGACATCGCCGACCTGAAGGCCAGGGTGCTCGCCTGCGGCCTGAGCGTGTCGGAGCTTGTCGCCACCGCGTGGGCCTCGGCTTCCACCTTCCGAGGCTCGGACATGCGAGGCGGCGCCGATGGCGCGCGCATCCGGCTTGCGCCGCAGAGAGACTGGGAGGCGAACGACCCGGCGCAACTGGCCAGGGTGCTGGCCGCATTGGAACGCATCCAGCAGGCCTTCAATGGCGCACAGGCCGGTGGAAAGAAGGTGTCGATGGCCGACCTCATCGTGCTGGCCGGCAACGCCGCTGTCGAAATGGCTGCCAGCAACGCCGGCCATGTCGTCGACGTTCCTTTCACCCCGGGCCGCGGCGACGCCTCGCAGGCGCAGACCGATGTGGAGTCGTTCAACGCGCTGGAGCCGCTGGCCGATGGCTTTCGCAACTTCCGGAAGAAGGCCTAT
>JANOUM010000328.1:0-7784 GCA_031416855.1 Rhodoferax sp.
CGAGCGCGTAGCATGGTGCCAATGCACACCCCGTTTGCCCCCCGCGAAAGCCTGGCGCGCTGGATGGCGGCCGGCTTGTGGGGGCTGCTGGCGGGCAGTGCCTGCCAGATGCTGCAGGCCCGCTTGTGGGATTGGGGGCCGTATGCCGGCATGGTCGTGCTGGCCATGGGCGTGGTCTGGTGCTTGCTCCGCCGACCGGGCGGGCGGGCGGGCCGTTTCCTGGTGCTTCTGCTGGCCGGCTCGGTCGCCGCGTTTGGCATGACGGGCCTGCGCGCGGTGCTGTTCCAGTCGCAGGGGCTGGACCCGGTGCTGGAGGGGCGCGACATCCGTGTCACCGGCGTGGTGACCGCGATGCCCCAGTGGAGCGATGCCGGCGCGCGTTTTCGCCTGTCGGTTGAATCCGCGCTGCTCGATGACCGGGCCGTACGACTGCCACCAGGCGTGTCGCTTGGCTGGTACACCGGCAACCCGGGACCCTCTGCCGATGGTGCCGCGCTGGAGTTGCAGCGCCAGCCCGTGCCGCTGCAGGCCGGCGAGCGCTGGCAGATGACGGTGCGGCTGAAGGCGCCGCACGGCAACAGCAACCCGCATGGCTTCGACTACGAACTGTGGATGTGGGGGCAGGGCCTGCAGGCCACCGGTTATGTGCGTTCTGGCGCCTCCGACCGGCCAGCCGTGCGCCTGGGCCAGACCGGGCGCCATCCGGTGGAACTGGCGCGCCAGAGCGTACGTGACCGCATTCTGGCGTACCTCGGGGACCGGCGCGCGGCGGGCCTGATCGCGGCACTCGTGGTGGGCGACCAGAACGCCATCGAGCGGGCCGACTGGGATGTGTTCCGTGCCACCGGTGTGGCGCATTTGATGAGCATCTCCGGCCTGCATGTCACCATGTTCGCCTGGGTCGCCGCCGCGCTGGTGGGGGCAGCGTGGCGGCGTTCGGCATGGTTGTGCCTGCGCTTGCCGGCACCCCATGCGGCGCTCATCGGAGGGATGTTGCTGGCCTTGGCATATGCGGTGTTCAGCGGCTGGGGCATTCCATCCCAACGCACGGTCTGGATGCTCGCCACAGTAGGCCTGCTGCGCCTGTCGGGGCGCTACTGGCCCTGGCCCATGGTGTGGCTGCTGGTATGCGCCGTGGTCGTGGCGATCGACCCGTGGGCGTTGACGCAGGCCGGGTTCTGGCTCAGTTTCGTGGCGGTAGGCGTGTTGTTCGCGACCGGGTCAGGTGGTGCCGCCCAGGCGCCAGGCGGGATGTGGCAGCACGCGCGCGCCCTGCTGCGCGAGCAAAGCGTGGTCACCGTGGCCCTGACTCCGCTGAGCCTGTTGCTGTTCGGGCAGGTGTCGTTGGTCGGGCTGCTCGCCAATCTGGTGGCCATTCCCTGGGTGACGCTGGTGGTGACGCCGCTGTCGATGCTCGGTGTTCTGGTGCCTGCCGTCTGGGTCGTGTGCGCCTGGTGCATCGAGGTCCTGGGCGTCTGGCTGCAGTGGCTGGCGCAATGGCCCTGGGCGACGCTGTCGGTGGCGCAGGCGCCGCTGTGGGCCGGTGCAGCCGGAGTGCTTGGCGGCCTGCTGCTGGTGCTGCGCGCGCCGTGGTCGATGCGGCTGGCCGGGCTGCCGCTGCTGTTGCCGGCACTATTGTGGCAGGCACCGCGCCCGGCACCCGGTGAGTTCAGCATACTGGCTGCGGATATCGGTCAGGGCAACGCGGTGCTGGTCCAGACCGCCGGGCATGCGTTGCTGTACGACGCCGGGCCCCGCTTTTCGCGCGAGAGCGATGCCGGCCACCGAGTGCTGGTTCCGCTGCTGCGCGCGCTCGATGTGCGCCTGGACCTCATGGTGCTGAGCCACCGGGACAACGACCATGTCGGCGGCGCCCCGGCCGTGCTGGCGATGCACCCGGCTGCGGGGCTGTTGAGCTCGATTGCCGAAGACCATGCCCTGCAGGCCCTGGCGCCGGTGCAGCGCTGCCAGGCCGGCCAGAGCTGGCGCTGGGATGGGGTCGAGTTCACTGTGCTGCATCCGCTGGACACCGATTACCAGACCACCACCCGACCCAATGCGCTGTCCTGTGTGCTGCGGATCGCCAGCCTGGCAACCGGCCCGGATCGGCCATCACGCGTGGTGCTGCTGGCCGGCGACATCGAGCGAGCGCAGGAGGCGCGGTTGGTGGGCGACGGTGCGCCGCTGCGATCTGACGTGCTGCTGGCGCCGCACCACGGCAGCAAGACCTCGAGCAGCGCCGTGTTTCTCGATGCCGTCGCGCCGCGCGTGGTGCTGGTCCAGGCTGGTTATCGCAACCGGTTTGGCCATCCGGCCGAACCACCGATGACGCGCTACCGCGAGCGCCACATCCTGGTGTTCGATTCGCCCCATTGCGGGGCGGCGACCTGGCAGTCTGACACGCCCATGGTCGTGCGCTGCCAGCGTATCGAGGGGCTGCGGTATTGGCACCACACTGCACCCTGACGGGGCGCCATGGCGCGACTTTGCCGTAGTCATCGACCGGATTTGGTCTGAAACTTGCTAAGCTGTTGCCAGGAGAAATTCGTTCATGCATAAATTCGACGAGATGTACACGGCCATGCCCTATGAATTCTTCTCCGGGGGCAAGCAGATCCGGGAGCACTACAAGATCTATGACGAATGGCTGGCGCGCCAGCCCGGCGACATGATGGCAAAGCGGCGCGAAGAGGCAGAACTGATCTTTCGGCGTGTCGGCATCACGTTCGCCGTCTATGGCGCGAAGGACGAAGACGGCGCGGGTAGCGAGCGCCTGATTCCCTTCGACCTGATCCCCCGCATCATTCCGGCTGGCGAATGGTCGGTTCTGGAGAAGGGGCTGGTGCAGCGGGTGCAGGCCCTCAACCGTTTCATCCACGACGTCTACCACGGCCAAGAAATCCTCAAGGCCGGGCTGATCCCCGCAGAGCAGGTGCTCAGGAACACCCAGTTCCGCCCCGAGATGGTTGGCGTCATGGTGGCTGGCGACGTGTATTCGCACCTAGCGGGAGTGGACATCGTGCGGGCGCCGAATGACAAGGGTGAGGGCGAGTACTACGTGCTCGAGGACAACCTGCGTGTGCCCAGCGGCGTGAGCTACATGCTGGAAGACCGCAAGATGATGATGCGGCTGTTTCCGGAACTGTTCAGTGCGCACCGCGTGGCGCCGGTGGCCCACTATCCCGACCTGCTGCTCGAAACCCTGCGTGCATCGAGCCCTGCCACCACTGCAGAACCGACGGTGGTGGTGCTGACGCCCGGTATGCACAACAGCGCCTACTTTGAACATGCCTTCCTGGCCCAGCAGATGGGTATCGAACTGGTCGAAGGCCAGGACCTGTTCGCCCGCGACCGGTTCATCTACATGCGCACCACGCGCGGGCCCAGGCGTGTCGATGTGATCTACCGCCGTGTGGACGACGATTTCCTGGATCCGGAGGTGTTCCGCCCCGATTCCACGCTGGGCTGCGCCGGCCTGCTCGACGCCTACCGGGCCGGCCACGTGACGATTTGCAATGCGGTGGGAACCGGCGTCGCAGACGACAAGTCGATTTATCCCTATGTGCCCAAGATGATCGAGTTCTACCTCGGCGAAAAACCAATCCTCAAGAACGTGCCGACCTACCTGTGCCGCAACCCCGAAGACCTCGCCTACACGCTGGCCAACCTGAAGCACCTGGTGGTGAAGGAGGTGCATGGTGCCGGCGGCTACGGCATGCTGGTCGGGCCGGCCGCCACCAGGGCCGAGATAGAGGACTTCGGCAAGGCGGTACGTGCCAACCCGGCTGGCTACATCGCGCAGCCCACGCTGAGCCTGTCGAGTTGCCCGACCTTCGTCGAAAGCGGCATCGCGCCGCGGCACATCGACCTGCGGCCGTATGTCCTGAGCGGCAAGACGGTGCAGATGGTGCCCGGTGGCCTGACCCGGGTGGCCCTCAAGGAAGGCTCCCTGGTGGTCAACTCGTCGCAGGGCGGCGGCACCAAGGATACCTGGGTGCTGGAAGTATGAACCTGCCTTATTCGTCATCCAAGGAGCGCGCATGCTGAGCCGTACCGCCGACCACCTGTTCTGGATGTCGCGCTACACCGAGCGGGCCGAGAACACCGCACGCCTGCTCGATGTCAACTACCAGACCTCGCTGTTGCCGCAGTCCGAAGCGGTGGCCCTGGTCGGCTGGCAGGGCCTGATCAGCATCAGCGAACTGCTGCCCGATTACACCAAGCGTTATGGCGATATCCGCGCCAGGGATGTGATGGACTTCATGGTCAAGGACGAGACCAACCCCTCAAGCATCGTGTCCTGCCTGGGGGCCGCGCGCGAGAACGCGCGTGCCGTACGTGGCACCCTGACTACCGAGGTCTGGGAGACGCAGAACCAGACCTGGCTCGAGGTGCGCCGCATGATCAAGGCGGGTGAGTTCGAGCGCGATCCGGGGCAGTTCTTCGAATGGGTGAAATTCCGTTCGCACCTGTCGCGCGGCGTCACGGTGGGCACCATGCTGATGGACGAGGCGCTGTACTTCATGCGCCTGGGGACGTTCCTTGAACGGGCCGACAACACGGCGCGGCTGGTCGACGTGAAGTTCCATGCGGTGGAGAGCGATTTTTTCGGCACCGCCAGCGAGAAGGACCAGGAGTACGACTTCTACCACTGGAGTGCGATCCTGCGCAGCGTCTCCGGTTTCGAGATCTACCGCAAGGTGTACCGCGACGTGATCAAGCCCGAACGGGTCGCCGAACTGCTGATCCTGCGCCCCGACATGCCGCGGTCGCTGCACGCCAGCCTGAATGAAGTCGTGAGCAACCTGGCCATGGTCGCCAGCGACCCCGACAGCGAAACCCAGCGCCGCGCCGGCAAGCTGCGGGCCGAACTGAAATACGGCCGCATCGACGAGATCCTGGCCACCGGACTGCATGCCTACCTGACGCAGTTTCTGGACCGGGTGAACGACCTGGGCATGCACATCAGCCGGGACTTCCTCGTACCGTCGACAGCCTGAGGCTGCTGCGGGTGTTTGCGCGGTCACGGCAGGCTAACATCGCGCCTGCACCGTGACGCGCAATACCACTGATCCCACTGTCCTGAGCCTGGGCGCCGCCACCGACGCACTGATGCGTCAGGAGCAGGCGCGTTTGCATGCGGCTACCTGGCCGGCTGCCATTTCGGGATCGCTGGTGCTGGCTGTGGTGCTGGTCGCCGTGCTGGCCCCGGCGGTGCCGCACGTTTTGCTGGGGTGGTGGCTGGCGGCGGTGGTTGGGGCGGTGATTGCGCGGGTGCTGCTCGGTCGTGCGCAGGCGCGTGGAGTGCGGCACAACAGCCTCGACTTCACCTGGGTCTGGCGCCACCGGGTGGTGTCTGGCGTGCATGGGCTCTTGTGGGCCTGCGCTGCGTGGGGCCTGTTTCCGGCCGAGCACCCTTTGCAGCAGACATTCCTGGTGTTCGCGCTGGCGGGCGGCGCCATCAGCTCGCTGCTGTTGTACGCGTTCGATCTGCGATCCACATACCTGTTCAGCGCTCCTGGCCTGGTCGTCCTGACTGCGCGCCTGTTCACCCATGGAACCCCGGTCAGCACAGCCCAGGCTCTGGCGCTGCTGATGTTCCTGGCCTTCATGGGCATCGTGTCCGTGCGAGCCCACCGTGCGGTGCGGGTCAACGTGGCATTGCGGGCGGCCGACGCGCAACGGCTTGAGGCGCTGCGGCGCAGCCACGAACAGCTTGGCCGGGCCGAGCGACTGGCGCGGATGGGGAGTTTTGAATCGGATCCGGTTACCCGCTCGATGCAGTGGTCGGACGAGCACTTCCGCCTGTGGGGCCTGGAGCCCCAGAGTGTGCGCCCCTCCGCGGAGCTGTTTCTGGCCGGTGTGCACCCGGACGACCGCGAGCGCCAGCAGGCCGCGCTGCGGGCAGCCATGCGGGGCGAGGCCAGGTACGACTGTACCTACCGGGTTTGCCGGCCCGATGGCAGTGTGGGCGAGATCCATGGAGTCAGCGAGGTGATGTTCGACCCGCCCGGGCAGGCGGTGCGGGTGCTGGGCACGGTGCAGGACGTCACCGAGCGCAACGCCGCACAGAGGGCACTGGCGCTCATCGGCAGTGCACAGGACGCGGTGCTCAAGGCCGAGTTCGTCGTCAACTCCGTCGACGATCTGATCAGCATGATCGACCAGAAGGGTGTGTACCTGATGGTCAACGATGCCTGGTGCCGGCAAACCGGGCACGCCCGCACCCAGGTGATCGGCCGCACGACGCTGGAGGTCATGCCCGAATTGATGACCGAGGAGCGCAAGACTGCAGCCCGGGAGTGCATCGAACAGCGCCGGCCGCGCGTGTTGCGCTCGAGGGTCGAGCTGCCGCAGCGCGGTGCGCGCTTCATGGAAACCACCCTGACGCCCTTTGTGACACCCGAGGCTGGCGTGCGGGGCGTGATCGCGGTCACGCGTGACATAACCGAGCAGGAGGCCACCCGGGTTGCGTTGGCCACCAGCCTGGAGAACCTGCGCCGCACCTTCAATGCCACGACCGACGGCATGTTCGCGTACGACGCGCGTGACCCCGATGGCCGTCTGCTGTTCGCCAACGACCGATTCTTCGAGATGTGGGAGATCCCGCTGGAGCAGGCCGTCGGCACACGGCGCGCGGATGTGATCGTGGCAGCGCGCAAGCTGTTTGTCGAGCCGGATCGGGAGGTGCAGCGCATCAATGACATCCTGGCACTGGATGTCCCCCACGAGGACCGGGTGGTGCTGCGCGACGGGCGCGTGTTGTTGCGCCGCAGCGCGCCGATGAAGGACAGCCTGGGTGCGACGCGGGTCTGGAGCTTTCGCGACATCACGCGCGAAGAGCAGGCGCTGCACGCGCTGCGTGACGGCGCCAGGACGCAGCGCGCCCTGATGGATGCGTTCCCGGGTTATGTGGCCGTGCTCAACGCGGACGGCGTCTACACCTATGTCAATGAGAGTCTGGCCGACCTGATGGGGCGCAGCGTGGGGGCGATCGTGGGCGCGCATATGCGTGATGTGCTGGGGGAGGCGCAGTACCAGGACAACCTGCTGGCGATGGAGCATGCCCGGCGCGGTGAGCCTGCGGTGTCCACCCGCAGTTTTGCCGCGACTGCCACGCACCGGCGCGTCGAACTGCAGATCACCCATGTGATCGGTGTCGCGACCGATTCCCCGGGCGGCAACATGTTTGTGTTCGGGGTCGATATCACCGACCGCAAGCAGGCCGAACGCGCACTGCTGCTGGCCAAGGAGGAGGCCGAGCGGGCCAACCGGGCCAAGAGCGCCTTCCTGGCCAGCGTGAGTCACGAACTGCGTACGCCCCTGAACGCCATTCTCGGGTTTTCCCAGCTGCTGCGATCGGATGCGCATGTGTCGCAGTCGGCAAGCGACAACGCCGGCGAGATCGAACGCGCCGGGCAACACCTCTTGTCACTGGTGGACGACCTGATCGACCTCGGTCGGGCCGAGGCCGGCCACCTGGAACTGTCGATGGCGCGGGTCTCGCTGGACGCGGTGATCAACGAGAGCCTGTCGCTGGTGGCGCCGCTGGCTGCCAAGCAGGGTATCCGGATCGTGTACTCCGGAGGCGACGCGCGCAAGGCCTTGGTGCTGGCAGACGCGGTGCGCCTGCGCCTGGTCATAATCAACCTGCTGTCCAACGCGATCAAGTACAACCGGCCCGACGGGACGGTGCGTGTCAGGAGCCTGCGCCGGCCGGCCGGCCCGGCCGGGGGCGAGGCGATGGTGCGCGTCGACGTCCGCGATACCGGCTACGGTATCCC
>JANOUM010000329.1:0-4419 GCA_031416855.1 Rhodoferax sp.
TATCGACCTTGTCGGGCCTGGCGCCGGTATGGCAGGAGCGACAGGACGCCAGGTCGGGGATCAGGATGTCGGCCGCCAGCTTGGACGCCCCGGCCGCATGGCAACTGCTGCAGGCGGCGTTCTGGTGCTGTGCGTGGCTGAAGCGCGACTTCGGCAGCCAGTGCTCCGTGGTCACGATCGGCCGTATCTGCCACGCAACGGGCTGGCCCGCCGCACCGGCCTGCTTCTGGACCGCATGGCAGGTCTTGCAGACACCGGTGGGCCGGTCCATCATCGACACCATGGCCCGCTCGGTCTGCTCCTGCACGAAACGCCCGGCCGTGGTGGCGCGCCCGGCAGCCGATTGGGCCTGCGGCCGCTGCAGCAGCGAGTTGACCGTGACCAGGTTGACCGGGTAGCGGTCGACCGCCAGGCTGGCATAGATCTCGCGCACCGCCACCGCCACATCGGCCGGTTTGGCGTGCGGCACCTCGCGCTCGGGAGCCTGCGGGTCGACCGACAGGCGGTGGCAGGACTGGCAGTCGCGCGCCATGCGCACCGGCTCGAAGCGGGTACCGGCCGCGTCCAGCCGGTGACACGCGGCGCACTCCAGCACCACCCGCCCGCCCGTGGCCACCGGACCGGTCGGGCTCTTGATGCCAGCCTTGGCCAGATGGATGTCGTGCGGAAATTTGAGCCCGGTGTCGTTGCGCAGCCCCGCTGTCTGCGTCACGCGCTGGACCCGCTTGGGGTCGTCAACCTGGCGCATCGACAGGCGAAATGCCGGATGGTCACGCCCGAAATCCGACACATTGCCCAAAGCCGTCTGTGCTGCGTGGCGGCGGATATCGCCATGGCATTGTTCGCAGCCGATGGAGTCCACCATGCGCATACCGGCCGACCCCTGGTGTTCCTTGTGGCAACTGGCACAGCGCTGCCCCTGGAAGGTGGCATGGTCGAGCGCCTTGTCGGCCACATGGGCGCCGGTGCTCTTGTGGCAGCTGGTGCAGCTGCTGTCGGCCACCCGCGCAAAGGGCTGGTCGTGGCAGGCGCGGCAGTTCTGCGCGAAATTCTGGTGCGCCGACGCTACCTGCCCCGGGTTCCAGAACGTGTCGAGCGAGGCAGTGCGCACGCGCAACCAGGTCACCGCCTGGGTTTGCCAGCCCGGCGCAGTGGCAAAGGGCAGCGGCTGGTCCACCGGATGGTAGGCATGCCATACCGGCAGTCCGGCGAACACGACCACCAGCAGGCTGAACAACCATGCCAGACGGCGGCGCGTGAACCAGCCGTTGCGCAGCCCTCCAACCGCCTCGTGGTGGACCCGGTCGCCCTGCGCCTGCGCCATCGGGCGCAGCGCGAACGACAGGGTCAACCGGGCGTCGGCCTGGGTCGGCCCGTCCTCCAGTGTTTCCACCACGAAGTCATAGGGGCCAATGGTGATCTTGTGGCCCACCGCCAGGCGCACGTTGGTCTGCGCGCGCTGGTTCACGGACACCGGGCCCGCCGCCTCCAGGTACAGGAAACCGTCTTCGGCACGGTGGATCGACGCATGCTCCAGACGCACCCGCGGGTCAGGCAGGTAGATCTTGCAGGACGCGGCGCGACCCAGGCCCAGCACCTCGCCGACCACCGCACGGCCCACCCGCGCCTGCGTCTGCGTGGCATCCGGGCTGGTGTATTCGACGAGCTTGCAGCGGATCATGCCCGGCCCTACCAGTAGATGAAGACCGAGACGATGTGGCCGGCCAGCGCGCACAGCAGCGCCAGCGACAGCGGCACATGCACCAGCAGCCACAGGCGCAAGCGCGCCAGCGCGCGGTACTCGCCACGGATGCGCCGCACCGCGGTGCGCCGGCTGAGCAGCAGCGCGAACAGTTCGCGCCCCATGCGTGCCTGGTCATCCTTCAGGCTGCGGTTGAGTTCCTGCACGCGATGCACGGCCCGGGTCGTGGGGCAGCGCCGGGAGGTAGTCTTGAGGATGTGGTCGAACACGGTACCCCGCATGCGGGTCTTTTCGGCCGCGTCGAGCACCAGGGTGTTGAACTCGTCGGGCAGCAGCAGTGCCACCCGACGCGCCTGCTGGTCGATCTCCTGGATCTGCATCACCAGGGTCTGGACGCTGTCCTCGCCCATGGCGTTGGTCATGTAGGACGGCACACGCACAAACACCAGCACGCCATAGATGCCGCTGAACACCACCACCACCATCAGTGCGTAGGCCAGGGTGTGCAGGTTCAGGCCCAGCTCCAGGCCGGAGTGCAGGGTGGCAACGACCACTGCTGCGATTCCCAGGTAGACATGTGCCGACAACCACCCCTGCAGCGAAGTCGTGGAGGCGCGGTAACGGCGTTTGCGAATGCCCAGCCACAACAACCACAGTATCAGCAGCCCGGCTACGCCGCCGAGGATGTAGCCCATCCAGCTGCCGCCATAACCGACACCGCCCGGCGTCTGGAAGACGTAGTTGCGATGCCAGCTGTAGGCGCCGATGGCCAGCAGACTCAGCGATGCCGCCACCTTGAGGTAACGATAACGCTTGTATTCCAGAAAGCTCTGGTGTTGCATCCGGCCAGTACCCTCAGTGAGTGTCGCGCCGGCCATTGGTGCGCCGACGTTGTTGATCAGAAATGATTGTAGGCGGCAGGCGCACGACAAGCGCCGTCGGCGTGGCCGACTGTTGTTTTGTTTCGACGATGCCGGCAAGCGCGGACGTCACGGACGGACCGCGGGGGTCTCGACCGGGAGACCGCGCGCGCGCTCGGCCAGGTACAGCTCCAGCGCCACCAGCTCCGGCGCGCCATAGGCGAAGGGTTCGGCCCGCACGCCGGTCATGCAGTTGCGGATGCGCCGCTGCAGCGAGCCCATGCCCTGCCACTCAAGCCGGTAGATCGGGTATCCGGTGGCGTGACCCTGCGGGATGGTGCTGCTGCCCAGGCGTTGTCCTGCGCGCTGAGTGTGGCACTGCGCGCAGGACAGGTCGAGCTGCCCCATGCGCTGCCCGAACAGCTGCGCGCCGCGCTCCAGCCACGGCGCCAGGCGCGCGTCGGCCGGCGGGCTGAATGGCAGGCCACGCGATTGGCTGGCGACAAAACTCTCGAGCGAGAGCAACTCCTGGCTTTCCGGCGCCAGGGCGTCTGCCTGCTGCTGGCGCTCGCGGCACTGGTTGATGCGCTGACCCAGGTCCAGCGGCTGCTGCGTAGCCACGTCGAACGCCGGGTAGCGGCTCGCCACACCACGCAGGTTGCTGGCCACAGCGCCGTGGCAATCCGCGCAGGCCAGCGCGCTGCGACCGGCACGGCGCGCCCACAGGCTGGCACCGTCCTGCACCCACAACATGCCGGGGTTCAGGGCATCGTCGCGCTGCATCGCCTGCGTCGAGGGACTCATGAAATCGAAACCCGAGCGACGCAGGTCCGGCGCCTGACCCGAGGCGCAAGCAAGCAGCCACCCGGCGCTCGCCAGCGCCACGCCACAGCACCAGGCGCGCCACGCGCCGCGCCTCATGCCAGGCGCAGCGCCACGGTTTCGGTCTGGGTAAACCCGTTGTCCCCCTCCCAGGCCAGCGTCAGCGTACCCGCACCGGTCACGAGCAGGGAAAATGCCAGGTACGGGTTGGCAGAGATGGCCGCGTGCAACTCCGCCTGGAACACCAGTTCGCGCGAGTTGCCGTCGTCATACAGGCAACTGAAACGCCGGATCAGGTCACGCGCCAGCACCTTGCCGTCCGCGCCAGGTCGGTAGCCGGTTTCCATCGGGTGCGCAATCAGGGTGCGGACCTCGATCACCTCGCCCCTCTTAGGCGCGGGCGGCAGGTTGATCAGCGTGCGCGCCATTCAGCCCTCGCCCTCAATGCAGGCCGCCAGCGTCACGATGACATCGACGCTTTGCGACCAGCAACTGCCGTCGTTCATCCGCGCCACGGCAACCAGCTTCTGGGATGTGGCGAGCCGGATCCGCGTCGAGACGCGGGCCCGCCCGCTGCGCGGACCCAGGCGGGCGCTGAACACGTCGCGTTGCGGGTTGCGCTCGTTGAACAGGGCCAGCGCCACCACGTGATCGGCCGCCGTCATCGGGCTGGTGACAGCCACTGTGACCGGCACCGCGTTGCCGTTCTCCACCAGTTCAGCAATCTCCAGCTGCACCCGACCCTGGCGCAGGGGCGCACCGCGCGTGAAGCCCAGCACCGCAACTGCGAGTTCCGGCGGCAGGTCGGCGGCGTGCACCGGGTGGATCGCCAGCAGCGTGCCGAGGCCCAGGCCTGCCCCGGCGGCCAGCAGGCTGCGCCGGCTGGGCCCGCCGGGTCCGCGCACCACTGCGACGCAGGTAATGGGGCACCTGGTACGGACGCCGGGCCCCGCTTCCAGGCACTCGGCGCACCAGGGAGAAGCCGCCGCCAACCGCGTGGCGCGCATCAATGCAAACCCGCCAGGTAGGCCACCA
>JANOUM010000330.1:0-3066 GCA_031416855.1 Rhodoferax sp.
CTCCTTCAGCGTTTGCCAGCGCTGTCGCCGCTGTACCACGGGCGTCGGCCGCGCCGGCCGCACGGAGAAGGGCAAAGGGGGGCGGGTGGTCGCCGGATCAAATCGGCGTGTCACGAACGGTGGCCGGCCACCCCGGGTGCACCACGCGCCAGGACCGCAGCTTCTCGGCATACGGCAGGCCCGCATGCGCCGGGCTGGTGGACGGCAGGCGCAACAGTTCCACGCCTGCGTCCAGCGCGAGTTGCGGCGACACATGGCGCAGGAACAGGCGCTGCGCCGTGGCCCCGTTGAAGCAGATGCGCACGATCTGCGGATGCAGCGCCAGAAAACCCGCAAAGTCGTTGGGCACGATGCTCGCGGGCACGATGGCCGAATCCAGGCTGCCGGGGCGTTCGCACGCGGCCAGCACATCCCACAGGGCGATGCCGGCCCGCGACAAGGTCTCGCTGCGCCGGGCATAGTCCAGCGCGGCGGGATCGAACCCCAACACCTCGGCCATGATCCGCCAGAAGGCGTTGTGCGGGTGCCCGTAATACTGTTGCAGGCGCAGGGAAGCCGCACCCGGCATGCTGCCCAGCACCAGCACGCGCGCATCCGTGGCGGCGATCGGCGGGAAGCTATGGATCTGCGCCAAGTTATTGCGTTGCGCCGCGCCTGCGCCCCATGTACCAGAACAACGCCAGGTTGCTGCCCACGATCAATAACGCGCCACTGACCGTGCTGGTGGCGATCACGTCCCCGAAGATCCAGGTGCCCAGGGCTGCGGCGAACACCAGCCGGGTGTAGACATACGGCGCCAGAGCCGATGCTTCGGCCCGCCGGTAGGCCTCCACCATCCACCAGGCACCCAGGGTTCCGCAGAGGCCCATCAGCGACAGCCACACCAGCAGGGTGCCGTCCAGCGGCGGCCAGTCGAGCATGGCCTGCGGGATGGCCGACACGAAGACCACCAGCGCCATGTAGAACAGGATGGTCTCGGTGCGCTCGGTGAATGACAGCGAGCGCGTGATCAGGATCATCACTGCCCCCAGGAAGGCGCTGGCAAAGCCGTAGGACACCCGCCAGTCGAGCGTGGACGGGTCCCAGATGCCGGCGGCCACCAGCACGCCGGCAAATCCCACCAGCGTGGCCAGCAGTTGCGCCGTCGTCACGCGCTCGCGCAGCATCGGCCAGACCAGCAGGATGACGAATAGCTGCGCCGAAAACGTGAGGGTGGTCGCCAGCGCCAGCGGCAGCGACTTGAAGCTCATGAAGTAACACCACCAGGACACCGCCGCCAGGCCGCCGCGCCACAGATGCGTGCGCAGGCGGTTGGTGCGCACGACCAGGGCCGCGCTGCGCATCAGCAGGGCGGCGCTCAGCGCGACCAGCAGCAACTGGGCACCCGAGCGGAACAGCAGCACCTGGGCCTGGCTGGCCCGGGTTCCGAGTTCGCGCAGAAAGACCGCCTCCAGTGTCGCCATCAGGGCCGATGCCACCATCATGGCAGCCGGCAGCCAGGGCGCGTGGGGCCGCGTCATCGGGCGCGCCTCAGGGCGCGAACGCCGGCGATGTGTACAGGGTCCGGCCGGCGACCCGGATCTCCACCGCCACCTGGTAGCGCAGCACGGCCTGCGCGTCGATCTGCATGCCCAGGCCGGGGGCATCGGGCGCGGCCACCTGGCCCCCGGCATCGGGTGTCAAATGGTTCAGCGTCAGTTCCACGGCCAGTGTCTTCGGGGCCGCCGGGTATTCGCAGATCGCGTGATCCGCCAGGCCGGCGAAAGGCTGCATCGACGCACTCAGCGCCAGGTGCGAGGTGAAGGTGTGGTTCACATAAGTCACACCGCGTGGCACCGCGTAGTCGGCCACCAGCTTGGCCGGGCCGATACCACCGATGCGGCCGCAGTCGATCTGGATGAAACCGACACGCCCGTAGTCGATCAGGTGCCGCGCCATGGAGACGTTGTGCGCGCCCTCGCCACCGGCCAGCCGGAGCCCCGTGCAACGCGCCGCAAGTGCGGCGTATTCCTCCAGCGCGCTGGCGTGGAAGGGCTCCTCCAGCCACACGACACGGGCTTGCTGCAATGCGTCGATCCGCAGCGCGGCGCGCGGCACATCGTCGCCGAAGATCTGGCCCACGTCGACCAGCAAGATGCCGTCGGGCCCCAGGGCTTCGCGGGCGGCGAAGAACTGGTCGGCGTCTTGCTGCACCGAGCCGCGGCCGATCGGTCCCCAGCCGAACTTGGCGGCCTTGAAGCCCCGGCGCATGGCGTCGCGACCGCGCTCCAGCGTCTGCTGGGGCGTGTCGCCGAACAGCAGCGACGCATAAGGCGTCTTGGGATGCGAGGCGCTGTAGCCCAGCAGCCTCCACACCGGCTCTCCGCGCGCCTTGCCCAGGATGTCCCACAGCGCCATCTCGATGCCGGAGAAGGTGTGTGCCGCCTGCAGCACGTCCATGCTGTTGTAAGCCACGTCGGCGGCGATGGCGGCGATATCGGCCGCTGTGTCGAGCCGGCGGCCCAGCACCGATGCCGCCACCGGCTGGCAGGCGCCGTGCGACAGCGGGCACACAAAAGCCGCGATCGACGGCAGCGGGGCGGCCTCACACTCTCCGTAGCCGACAAAACCGCCGGCCGCGACCCGCACCAGCAGGGCATCCTGGCTGCCGTCGGCCTCCAGGGTGACCTCGGGCATGGACAGGTAGAAAAAATCAACCGCATCGATCTTCATGGTGCCCCCGGTGATTCTTTTTCAGCAGCGGTAGAGCGTGGCCACCGGGTCGAAGGTGACGCCCTCGTCCAGCGGGTAGATCGGCCGCGCGCAGATCGTGTGACCGAGGGACTTGAGGTTGGCCGAGGTGGCGCCGGGCACGTCGACGTTGAAATTGTTGTCGACCCACGCGTCGTACATGTGGTGTTCGGTATGCGGCGACTTCACCACGATCAGGTCGAAATCCTTCGGGTCCAGGCCGTTGGAGTAATACATGGCGCGGTCGAACAGGCTGAGCGTCTTGCTGAACACCACGACCGTGAAATTGTCGAACTCCAGCACCGCCGTGGGGCCGGCATCCAGGCCGATCTTCAT
>JANOUM010000331.1:0-1826 GCA_031416855.1 Rhodoferax sp.
CCCGCGCCGGACGCATCGGAATCCGCCTGCAACACCAGATTCAGCCTGCCACTGGTCGACGAAATGCCCGCGTTGATGTTGATGTTGTTGTGGGCCTGCAATGTCAGCGTGGCATCTGTGCCGGCGTTCTTGACGATTGCATTGTTGATATTGATATCGCCCGTGCCTGTGCCGGCGCTGGTGACGATCGTCACGTCGATGCCGAGGTTGAGGGCGTTCTGGATCGTGGCTACCGTAATCACTGCTGAATCGCCGGTGGTCGAAACAGTGCCGGGGGGCGCACCGGTGACATTGAAATCCGGTCCGGTGCTCTGGATCGTCACGCTGTTCGGGTCCAGCAGCCACAAACCACCCCTGCCCTGGGGTGCACTGGCATCCGCCACCTGGGTCACCTCCAGCATGCGTTTGCCGGAGGTTTCGATGTTGCCGCCATTACCGCCCAACAAACCACCGCGTGCCGCGATACGGCCATAGATACGCGCCGTGTCGTCGGCCCACACCACCACCAGGCCGCCGTTGCCGCGCAGGTCAGCCGTCGCAAAAAGCTGCGCTGTGGCTGCTATGTAGGTGATCTTCGAATTGATGATGTTGGGGTTCAGCCCCTGCCAGCCGCCACCGACCAGGATCTCGCCACCACCCAAGGGGCCGGATGCGTCGAGCACGGCGTTGTCGCCGATGGTGACCGAGCGGCCCAGCACGCGGATGCTGCCACCAATGCCATTGCCCGACGCCGGCGCCGATGGAACGGCCGGCGCGGGTGCCAGCGGCTGGGTTGGCGCCTGCGGGGCCGGGCGCTGCGGAACCAGCGGGTCTGCGGGTGGCGTCGTGGGGGTTCGCGCCGGGTTGGCACCCAAAGACACCGAAGCACCAGCAACCAGAAGTGGAATCGGCCCGGCAGCAGATGCAAACCCAGCTGCAGGCGGGCCAGTGGGTGGCTCCACCGCCACCGGCAATGTCGCAGGGGATGCTGTGGCGGATTCCACCATGACCGACACCGCTTGCTGGCCTGTCGCCGGCACACCACGCGCCGGCGACAGCGGTTGCGGCTGCGGCTGCGGCTGCGCTGCTGCGGCCAACGACAAGGGGCTTGTCAGCCCATCGACAGATGGGGAAATTGGCACCACCGGCACCCCAGGCAACTCGGCCCGCACCGAGATGCTTCCCTGCACCACGGTGGCGCCATCGGACTGCACCAGCACCTCGCCGCCGCTGGGCCCCTTGGCCTCGATCACGCTGGTGGGCGCAAGCACCACCGACTGCTTGCCGCGCAAGGTGACCTTGCCGTTGTCGCCGACGACCGCCGAGTTGGCCTGGATGGTGCCGCTGTTGCGTACCAGCCCGCCGTAGATCGAGATGTTTCTGGCGATCAGGGCGCCGACATTGACCGCCTCCTCGCTGGTGTTGCTGATCTCGACCCGGATCGACGGGCGGTCGAGGTCGGACACTTCGACGCTGCGCCCTGCCGCCAGCAGTATCACGCCATTGGGCGCCTCGATCAGGCCGGAGTTCTCGACCCTGGGCGCCACCAGAACCACCTGGCCGCCCGACGGCGTGCGGATGTGACCATCGTTGCGCACCGTGCCAGCGCCCGGTGTGTCCCCGAATCGCAGTCGGCCGGCCAGGAAGTCTTGGTCGGTGAGCTTGAGCGAGGACACCACCAGGCCGGCAACGTCCACCTGGGAGCCGGCACCGAACAGGATGCCGTTGGGGTTGATGATGAAAACGCGCCCGTTGGATTGCAGGGCACCCAGAATGCGCGACGGATCGGCCCCGGTGACCCGGTTGAGGACGGAACTGCTGGCGTTTTGCTGCACGAAACGCGTCAG
>JANOUM010000332.1:0-2669 GCA_031416855.1 Rhodoferax sp.
CGGCACGATCCGGTCTGACCTGCTGTTTGGCGCAGCGGGCACCGACACCTTGACCGGTGGGCCGGGGGCGGACCTGTTCCGAACCATGAGCGCCACTGAAGGGGCCGACAGCATCACCGACTTCACCCCAGGCGTGGACAAATTGCAGTTCGTCAGCGCCGGGTTTGCCACCCTTCCCATCGGCGCGCTGAACGCCGGCAACTTCGTCTCGGGTGGCACGCCGGTCGCCACCCAGGCAGTGCCCCAGTTCCTCTACAACACCACCACCGGCCTGCTGGGGTTTGACGCCGATGGCACGGGCGGTATAGCGGCGGTCCAACTGGTGACGTTGGTCGGACAACCGGTGATCACTGCAGCGGATTTCGTTGTTGGCGGCTAGTAATATCAAGCGGCACACGGTATTATCGCGACCATGAACACCCTCACACTCAAAATTTCAGCCGATCAGGAACAAGCGTTGCTTCAAATGAGCAAACAGGCGCACTTGAGCAAATCAGAGTTGGTCCGCCGAGCGATTGCGGCGTACATCGGGCAGCGAAATGCTTCCAGCCCATTCGTGTCGGCGCTGGATCAGGCTGGCGACTTGGTCGGTTGCTTCAGTGGGGGCCCTCCAGATTTGTCGTCCAACCCGCGACATCTGGATGGTTTCGGGACAGTTTGATCTGCTCTGGAAATGAGCGGCCATTTGATTCTGGACACCGGCCCGTGGGTGGCGTTGCATTGCCTTGGCGACACGCACCATGCATGGGCAAAGGGCCAATTTTCGCAACACGCCGGGCCATTCCTTACTTGCGAGGCGGTGGTCGCTGAAACTTGTTTTTTGTTGGCCCGCGCTGGCTTTGACCCGGGACGCGCGCTCGCATTACTTGAGCGGGGCGTCGTGAAAGTGGCGCTTTCACTGTCAGATCAAGTTGGCGCTGTGCGGACCTTGTTCGAACGATATGACAACCTGCCTGCATCTCTGGCTGACGCGTGCCTGATCCGCATGACCGAATTGCATGAACCCTGCCGCGTGTTGACGCTGGACAGCGACTTCACCGTATACCGCCGGCATGGCCGCAAAGTGATTCCGATGCTGTCACCCCATCTGTCTTGAGACGAAGCGGTCGGCAGCCACTGCCCTGATTGCAGTCCGCGAGCGGGGTTTGATTCCGTCCTGCATTGCGACGACTGATCCGCGCCTTCGCGGCATTATTCCGCGCCGACATGCAAGGTCGGCATTTCGTCACGGTTCCAGCAGGCACGTGCCGCCCCGCTACCCCGGCGCCAATGCGCCTGAGCGAAAATAAATCGCGATCCGACACACATCCCCCATCAGACAGCCCGCGCCACCATGCCCGACACCACACCGCCCACCGTGCTTTTGAGCGACGACACATCGGGTGTCGCCAAGTTGGGCTCCACGGTCACCTACACGCTGACATTCGACGAACCCGTCACCGGGCTGGACGCCAGCGACTTCTCGCTGAGCAACGCAGTGATAGGCACTGTCACCGGCAACGGCATGGTGTGGACGGTCAGCGCCCTGCCGCTGGCCGGCATCGCGTCGGGCAACATCGGCTTGAGCTTGCTGGCGGGCAGAGTGCAGGACGCCGCGGGCAATCTCAACCTGGCCGCCAGTGACACATCGCAAGCCATCGACACCAAGGCACCCGTGGTGCCCCGGCTGGTGACCGGTGCCGCGTTCAAGCCCCTGGTGGACCCACAACTCGTGTTGCACACCAGCCTGGGCGACGTGGTGCTGCAACTGAACTCCACAGCGGCACCACTGGCCGTGGCCAACATGCTGGCGTATGCCACCGACGGTTTTTACAACAACACGATCTTCCACCGCGTGATCGCGGGTTTTGTGGCGCAGGGTGGCGGGCTCACGGCCGACCTGGCGTCCAAGGCGCTCACCTACCAGCCACTGCCCCTGGAATCGAACAACGGCGTGCTCAATACCCGCGGCACCATCGCCATGGCGCGCACCGATATGCCGAACACCGCCACCAGCCAGTTCTTCGTCAACCTGGTCGACAACGCGTTTTTGAACTATGCCGGCGCCGGGTCACTGGGTTACGCCGTGTTCGGTCAGGTGGTGTCTGGCATGTCGGTCATCGACGCCATTGCCACCGTGGCCACTTCGACGCAAGGCCAGTTTCAGAACGTGCCGGTGAACGACATCTTCATCACATCGGTCAGCCAGTCGATCGTGGGGAGCAGCATCTCCAACACCGGCAGCTTCAGCGTCACCGGGCTGGAGAACGGCGGGCGTTTCGAGTACAGCCTCGATGGCGGGGCCCTTTGGCTGGCTGGCACTGGCACCCAGTTCACGGTGCCGACTGGCAACTACGCGGCCAATGCGATCCAGGTGCGCCAGTTCGACGCGGCGGGCAACATGAGCAGCACCGCGGCAGGGTTCGCGGACTCCCTGAGTGTGGCCCCGGGCCACAACGTCAGCGCCAACCACGCGCCGACGGGTGCCCTGGTGATGTCCGGCGTTGCAGCGCTGGGGCAGACCCTGTCGGCCAGCACGGCTGGCTTGTCGGACGCCGATGGCGCCGGTACGCTGGTGACGCCGTCGTACCAGTGGTTGCGAAGCGGAGACACCATTGCAGGCGCAAATGCCGGCACCTATGTGCTGGGCGCAGACGACGTGGGCAAGTCGATCACTGTGCGCCTCACCT
>JANOUM010000333.1:0-4310 GCA_031416855.1 Rhodoferax sp.
GACCACCAGCCAACGCGCACCGGCCTACCGCGACAACACGTTTGAGAAGGTACGGGGTTCCTGGCTGTTTGGTCGGCAGGTGCGATTTGCCGAACTGACAACCACCGAAGTGACCCCTGAAAACGCCGCGCACCTGCACGCAATGGCCCAAGAACTGCTTCACTTCTCACCGGAGGCCCGCGTGGTGGAAAAACTGATCGAGAGCGCCGAATTGCTGGGCCTCAGCGACGAGGCCGCGGCATACCGGCTGCGCTACCGCGCGGCGTTTCCCGCCGCTTACGCGCAGTGGGTCAAGGCGCGGGAGCCGCTGTGAAACTGCCGGATTTCCCGCCATGCTTCTCCAGCACGTGTACATCGGTGATGGTCATGCCGCGGTCCACCGCCTTGCACATGTCGTAGACCGTCAGCAGCGCCACTTGCACCGCTGTCAGGGCCTCCATTTCAACGCCGGTGGGCCCAACCGTCTCCACCGTGGCAGTGCAGTTCACGCTGTGGGGTGCGTCGGATTCTGGCGCAGTCAGGTCGAAATCCACGGCCACCCGGGTCAGCGCCAGCGGATGGCACAAGGGGATCAGGTCGCTGGTTTTTTTTGCCGCCTGAATGCCCGCGATACGGGCGATGCCCAGGACATCGCCTTTCTTGGCGTTACCGGACCGGATGATGGCCAGCGTGTTTGCAAGCATGAGGATGCGGCCGGTTGCGACAGCCTTTCGGTGCGTGCTGGCCTTGGCCGCCACATCCACCATGTGGGCCTGCCCCTGGGCGTCGAAATGGGTCAATCCTTGCATCGGGTGTCGTCCTGAGTGCTGGTCATGGTGCGTAAATTGGGCAACGTCGCCGCAATTTGTCACCGGGGTTTACGAAACGTTTATGCGCTGCCCGCATCATACGACCCTGCCTGTGTCACCATCGCCTGCGTCATCCGCTGCCCAGGACGCTGATTTCTTTCCCAAGGACCCACCTTGACCCTGCCCAGTTCTGCGCCCCGCTCCGCGTCTGTTCAAGCGAGCAACCAGCTTGTCCGACTGGTGGCGCTGGCGCTTTGCGTGTGGGCCTGGCCTGGCTTGGCCCAAACTGACGCCAACACCAGGTCGCCCGTGGCCGCCCGTGCGGGTACCGGCCAGTTGCCGACGCTGGGCGACGGCAGCGAGTTGGGGTCTGCCGCCGAGCGCCGCCTGGGCGACCGCATCGCGCGCGAGATCTACCGCGACCCCGACTATCTGGACGACCCGGTGCTGGTTGAGTATGTCGATGCGATCTGGCAGCCCTTGCTCACGGCTGCGCGCGCTCGGGGCGAGATCTCGCCCGAGCTCGATGAGCGGTTTGCCTGGGAGATCATGCTCGGACGCGACCGCACCATCAATGCGTTTGCCCTGCCGGGGGGCTATCTGGGCCTGCATCTGGGCTTGATCGGAGTGGTCAGCAGTCGTGACGAACTGGCCTCGGTGCTGGCGCACGAATTGAGTCATGTCACTCAGCGCCACATCTCGCGCTTGATGTCGAAGCAAAGTGCCCAGGCCCCGTGGGTGATCGGTGCCATGATTCTTGGCGCATTGGCGGCCAGCAAGAGCCCGGAGAGCGCCAACGCGGTGGTGGTTGGCGGTCAGGCGCTGGCGATGCAGAACCAGCTCAATTTTTCCCGCGACATGGAGCGCGAGGCCGATCGGGTCGGTTTCGGGGTCCTGAGCCAGGCCGGCTTTGCGCCGCAGGGATTCACCACCATGTTCGACAAACTGCAGCAGGCGGCGCGCCTGAACGACAACGGTGCTTTCCCGTATTTGCGCAGCCACCCGCTGACCACTGAACGCATCGCCGACGTGCAAGCGCGCCAGCCATCGGGGCTGGCGGCGGCTGCCTCGCCGGAGGCCGCCATGGACCACTCAATGGTCAGCGCCCGAGCCAGGGTTCTGTCCAATCCGGGAGTGGACTTGCTGCGGCATGCGGTCGCAGAATCCGCTGCTCCTGGATTGAAGCTGCTGCCCGCACCGAGGCAGGCGGCTGTGTTGTACGGGGCGGCACTGGCGTCGGCGAAGCTGCGTGATTTCGCGGCGGCACGAGCCAGTCTGGCGCAGTTGTCGGAGTTGACGCGGCCGCTGCCCAACACGGCCCGCCTGACCCGCCTGCTCGATGCCGAGATTGCATTGCAATCGGGGCAGCCTGGCGCCATCCAGGCAGCTGCGGGCCGCCCGGAACTGTTCCTGAACGCCCAGAGCCTGGTGCGGGCTGGCCGGGCGGGCGAAATCATCCCGGATCTGCAGACCTGGGTGGCGCGGCATCCGCGCGATGCCAGCGCCTGGCAGTTGTTGGCTGGTGCCTGCGCGGCGCAGGGTCTGCAGCTGCGGGCGATACGTGCCGAAGCCGAGGCCCAGGTGGCGCGGATGGACTATGCCGCTGCCGTGGACCGATTCAAGGCCGCGCAGGCACTGGTGCGTAATCTGGCCGGCACCCAGATCGACCATATCGAGGCATCGATCATCGACACCCGCACGCGGGCTGTGCAGTCATTGCTTCGAGAACAGGCGCTCGAGCGCTGACTCGATGACCAAGCCGAACACCGAATAGATCAGTGAGCCAAGCAAGGCACCGCCGAACCCGCTCACCTTGAATCCGTCCAGCAATCCGGCGGCGCCCCAGAACATCAACGCATTGATCACGAACAGGAACAGGCCCAACGTGAGGAGGGTGACAGGCAGGGTCAGGAGCACCAGCACTGGCCGCACGATCGAATTGAGCAGGCCGATGACAAATGCGGCAACCAGCGCGGTCGTGAAACCGTTCACCTGGACGCCCTCGTACAAGTAAGCCACCGCCAGCAAGGCCGCGGCGCTCAGGAGCCATTTGGCGATCAGTTTCATTGCCGGTCAGCATACCACCAGCACGGGCATCAGAACGGGCGGTATCATGCGCCTCCCATCAAGATCGACATGGCCGCTCTGCACATCACTGACATCGAGTCGGCCATCAACCACTGGCGCGAAAAAAGACCCTCCCAAGACGGGTATTCGCTGCACTCCGAACTGCGGGCGCTGGCCGAGGTGTACGGCCGCATGGTGTATTCCCACGTGACGGACATCGATGAAGCCGCCTTGCCGCCGGACGCGATGGCCGCCTGGCTGGCCTGGTACGACACGACGCCTGACACGCCCTGCATCGCCATCTGCTCCACCAGCCAGGGCGACGAAAACTGCAAGGGCTGCGGGCGCAGTTTCGCTGAGGTTCAACGCTGGACCGAGATGGGCCCGGTGGAAAAAAGGGTCACCTGGCGGCGCATCAGCCTGCAGGCCAGCGCCTGGCGCTTCAACCGCTATGCCGAGCGGGCGGCCGAAGGCCCACGGGTCGGCTGATCATTTCCAGCGGATCGGCTCGACGTCCACGTTGACCCGGCCGTCACCGAGCATCAGCACGTTTTCCTGGATCGTCGCCTGGAGCTGCATGCTGCGTTGCGCCAGCGCGCCGAGCTGCTGAGCGCAGTTGGCCGGCATCCTGAACACCTGAAGGTTCCGGGGCCGGGACAATTTGGACTCGATACCGCGCCACCAGATCTCGGCGGCGTGGCCAAAGCAATACGCAATGACTTCATCGGCCTTGCCGCAGGCCTTGATCAGCGCCTTGTCGTCCGGCTGACCCACCTCGATCCACAGACGGATGCGGCCGGTGTAGTCGCGCAGCAGCACGTCGGGTTCATCCGGGTCAGACAGCCCGGCGCCAAAACCCAGCACCGCATCCCCCTGGCATACGCTTTGCAGCTGGTAGGCCTGCAGGGCCATTGCCGCCAGACGCACCATCATGCGCTCATCGGTTTCACTGGGGTGGCGCGCCAGCGTCAAAGTGTGGTCGGCATAGTAGCCGTGGTCGATGTCGGCGATCTGCAGGTTGGCCTTGAAGACCGTGGACTTGGTGGCCATCGGCGCCGCTCAGACGCGACGCGCGAGCTCGGCCGCCTTGCCGGTGTAGCTCGCTGGTGTCATGGCCAGCAGCCGGTCCTTGTCGGCCTGCGGAATGGTCAGCGCGGCAATGAAGCCGTGCATCAGTTCACGCGTCATCGGTTCGCCGCGGGTGAACTTCTTCAACTGCTCGTAGGGCTGCGCCAGGCCGTACCGGCGCATGACGGTCTGGATCGGTTCCGCCAGCACTTCCCAGGACGCGTCGAGGTCGGCCCTGATCGCAGGCTCGTTGAGTTCGAGCTTGCCCAGCCCGGCGGCCAGCGACTCGTAGGCCAGCACCGCGTAACCCAGCGCCACGCCCATGTTGCGCAGCACGGTCGAATCGGTCAGGTCGCGCTGCCAGCGGCTGATGGGCAGTTTTTCGCT
>JANOUM010000334.1:0-3130 GCA_031416855.1 Rhodoferax sp.
GCCGACGCCAGCATTCTGCGCTCGTGCGCCTTGGTCGCGCGCTGGCTGAGGACCGAGGTATGGATGGCGGCAGCCACTTCGCCCGAGCCGTCGCGGATCGGTATCGCATAACCGGTGATGCCTTCGACGGACTCCTCGGCGCTCTTGGAAAAGCCGGCTTCGCGTATGCGTTTGAATTCACGCTCCAGTTCGACCGGATCGGTGATCGTCGCCGGCGTGACCTGTGGCAGCCGGGCCGCCAGCGCCGTGGCGGCGAGTCTGGCGTCGAACGCCGCAAACAGCTTGCCGGTTGCGGTGCTGTGGAAGTACAGCGGCTCGCCGAGCCGGATGTCGAGTGAGATACGCTGGTTGCCCAGGCAACGGTCGGCATAGAAGACCCGATTGCCAACCCGTATGGCCAGGTACACGTCGTCGCCGATCTCCTTGACGAGGTCCTGCAGATGGCGCCGCGCTACGGTACGGATGTCCAGCGACTGCAGCATGCGCAAGGACAGCGCCACCGCGCGTGGCCCCACGGAATAACGCAGGTCGTCCGACACCGTCACCACTTCGGCCGTGACCATGGTCTGCAGCATGTTGTGCACGCTGCTCACCGGCAGCGCCAGCGCGTCCTTGATCTCGGTGAGGCGAAGACCCTCCCGGTGCTTCACCAGCAGATGCAGGACGTCGAAAGTGCGCAGGTACCGGTCCGGGTTCATTCAAAAATTGTAGTCGCTGCCCCCGTGGCGCTAGGGTCAATACGGTTCACTTTGTCATGCCGGACTGGATCCGGCATCCATGGATTGCTGCTGCTGCAAGCCCGGACCCGATCCGGGGCCGCAGTGACAGGGCTGAGGTGAACAGGTTTGGGGCTAGGGCAGGCGTGCCTTGAAGACGCGGCCCGCGCCGGGTGTGCGGCCAGGCTACAGCAGCGTGTGCAACTTCATCTTCTGAAGCTTTCCGGTGCTGGTCAGTGGCAGTTCCGCGTCGGTGGCAAAACGAATCCGCGCCGGCACCTTGTAGGCCGCCAGTTCCCTGCGGCAGAACTGCAGGAGCTCGTCCGCGCCCGGTTGTGTGCCGATGTGGGGGATCACAATCGCCACCAGGATCTCGTCGAGCTGCGGGTCCGGCACACCGATCACGTAGGCATTGCGCACGCCGGGATGTCGCATCAGTGTTTCCTCGATCTCGACCGGCGCGATGTTGATGCCACCGCTCTTGACCATCTCCTTGAGGCGCCCGCGGTAGTACAGGTGGCCGGTATCGTCGAGCAAACCGAGGTCGCCGGTGCAGAAGAATCCGTCCGCGTCATACGACTCACGGGTCTTGTCAGGGTCCTTGAAATAGCACTGGAACAGCAGGCCCTTGACGCGGATCTCGCCGATTTCTCCGGGGGGCAGGACCGCGCCGGTCTCGATGTGGCAGATGCGCGCGGTCACGCCGGGCAGCGGCCGGCCGACCGACTGCAGGCGCAGCGCAAGAGGTTCACCGGCGTCGGTGACGGTGCAGTTGCCGTAGGTCTCGCTCAGCCCATAGACGTTGCAGATCGCGCGCGCGCCCAGGCTCACGGCGAGCATCAACTGGTCCGGCGTACCGATCATGGCGCCGCTGCGAAGGCTGTCGAGTTTGCGCCCCAGCCGGCTCGGATGTTCCACCATCGCCAGCACCATGTTGGGCGTACCGTACAGGATGGAACAGCGTTCGCGCTCGATCAGCGCCAGCGCCTCCTCCGCGTCGAAGTGGTCCTGCAGCACGACGCAGGCACCGTGGCTCAGGATGTTGGGCAGGGCGTTCACGCTGCCGAAGCTCCAGAACAGCGACACCGCGAGCCACAGCCGGTCTTCGTGGGTGACATGCTGGCGCTCGCCGATGTTCCAGGCGTTCTCGATCCACATCCGGTGCTGCAGCAGAATGCCTTTGGGCGCCGCGGTGGACCCCGAGGTGTACAGCAGCAGGGCGATGTCGTCACTGGTGACCGCCAGCGTGGCGGCATCCAGCTGCGCTTCGTGGATGTCGGCCGCATGCGCCAGGAACTGCTCCCAGCGCAGTTCGCCGGCGCCCGGGGCGCGCGCCGGCACGGCGCTGTTGCCCAGCCAGACAACATGGCGCAGCCGCGGCATGCGCTGCGACCAGGGCTGCATGCCATCGAGCATCGCCTGGTAGTTGTTCTTGCGAAAACTGTCGACCGCCACCAGCGTGTCGACCTCGGCATGGACCAGCGCGTATTCCATCTCGCGTGCCGTGGACCAGGTGTTCAGGCCCACCGCCGTGGCGCCGATCTGCTGCAACGCGAGAAAGGCGACGATCCACTGCGGCCGGTTGTCCATCAGGATTGCCACGTGGCTGCCGCGCCGCACGCCCAGCGCCCAGAACGCCCTGGCCGCAGTGCGCACCTGCAGCCGCAGATCCCGGTAGCTGATACGCGAGGTACCGGCCACCACGGCCTCGCGGTCGCCGAAGCTCGCGGCCTGCGCATCGAGCAGGGCGGGGATGGTGTGGCTGGCGGGCGGGCCTTTCATGGGCATCGGTCGGGCAATGGTTGGCGACGCGAGTTCTTGGCTACATGCGGGGTGCGACCTTTTCGGCCATGAGCACCATGGAGTCGCGCGCCAGGGTGCGGTCTTTCCAGTCCACGCCGGCGTACAGCAGGGTGCCGAATTCGCCGGTTTCCTCCTGCAGCGCGTGCAACTGGTCGACTACCCGCTCCGGTGTGCCATGGATCACCAGCTTGGCGATCACCTGCTCCAGTGTGACGCTGTCGTCGGGCGCTTTCGGGTCACTCTTGAAGACGCCCAGTGCCCCGCGTCGCTTGAGCTTGCTGTAGAGCGAGCGGTAGTAATAGTAATACGGGCCGTCGCTGCCCAGGGCATAGGCAGCGGCTGTGGCGTCGTCCTTGGCCACAAAGACCGTCTTGGCAACCCGCCAATTGGCCGGGTCTGCCGGCCGACCGACACGTGCGCAGCCTTCCACATACTTGCCCCAGTGTGTCTTGACCCACAGCGGCAGCAGAAAGTTGGCCGAGATCGGCTCCCACCCGCGGGCTGCGGCCTCGGTGATGCCGGCCGAAAACGGCGCAACCGCAGTCACCACGATGGGCGGGTGGGGACGTTGCAACGGTTTGGGGATCGTGCCCATGCCGGTTTCCGCCAGG
>JANOUM010000335.1:0-2101 GCA_031416855.1 Rhodoferax sp.
GACCACCCGCTGGGCACCAAACGTATCTGCGTCGACTCCGGATACTTCGAGACCTACAACCGCGACAACGTCCGGCTGGTCGACCTGAAGAAAACCCCCGTCGTGGAAGTGACCCCGTCCGGCATCTCCACCGGCGGCGAGCACGTTGAACTCGACACATTGGTTTGCGCCACCGGATACGACGCTCTGACCGGCGCCCTGCGGCAGATCGACATCCGGGGCACGGGCGGCCAATCCCTGGCGGCCAAGTGGGCGCAGGGGCCGCGCACGCTGCTCGGCCTGATGACCAGCGGATTCCCCAACCTGTTCATCGTCACCGGCGCCGGCAGCCCGTCGGTGCTGGTCAACATGGTGGTGGGCATCGAGCACCACGTCGAGTGGATCTGCGATTGCCTGGAGGACCTGCGCAATCGCGGCCTGCACAGTATCGAGGCCAACCGTGACGCCGAAGACCGTTGGGTCGCACATGTCAACGAGGCCGCCGCCAGGACGCTGTTCCCGATGGCCAATTCCTGGTTCCTCGGCGCCAACATTCCCGGCAAACCGCGCGTGTTCATGCCCTACGTGGCCAGGATAGGTGTCTACCGACGCGAATGCCAGGAGATCGCCGACAAGGGTTACGAAGGTTTCACGATGAGGACCGTGGCAGCCGGGCGACAGACGCCGTATAACCGCCATAACCACCCACTCCCGCACAGCGAGGCCCGCCATCCGCCCTGACCGTTACCTGCGGACGTTCGATGTGCTCGGCCTGCTGCTCCAGCACAAGGCGGGAATGCGCCTGACCGAGATCAAGGATGCACTGCAACTGCCGGTGAGCAGCGTGCACAACATGCTGCAGACCATGGTGTCCGCCGAAATGCTGAGTGTCGGCGAGGACCTGCAGTATTCCATCGGGCCGCGTGCAGTGGGCATCGCGCTGGCGATCACCGCGTCGCTCGACATCCGGACCCTGGCGCGCCGGCACCTGCAGGATCTGGCCAAAGCCATCGGTGACGACGTGTACCTGGCGATGCGCCTTGGGCAACGCGTCTTCTACGCCGACCGCTGCGTGGGCACGCAACGCATCTCGCTGGACATCCGGCTCGGCGAATCGCTATCCCTTTATTGCACCGCCACCGGCAAGCTGTTCGCTGCCAACGAACCGCGCCTGTCACAACGCGCCCTGCAGGGCCCCTTGCGCCGGGTCACTCGCAACACCATCACCGATGTGCATGCGCTGGAACTCGAATTCGCACGCATCCGGGAACGCGGTTATGCCAAAAGCCAGGAGGAGGCCGTCGACGGCGTGGTGGGTTATGCAATTCCGATCCGCCAGGTCGCGGGCACCCTGGCGGCCGCGATCCATGTGTCGGTCATCGGCGGGCGCGCCACCAAACCCCACGAGCGCAAGCTGATCGAAGCCGCGCGCCATTGTGCCGACCAGGTGGAGCGCAGCCTGGGGCATGTCAAATCTCACCCATGAAGTAGCAGGAGTCACCATGAAACTCGGTTTTTTCACCATGCCCATGCATCCCATCGGCAAGGACTGGCAACAGACCCTGCGCGAAGACCGCGAGGCCTTCATCCTGGCCGACGAACTCGGCTTCGTCGAAGGATATTGCGGCGAACACAACACCGACCCGGAGGAAAACATCACCTCCTCGGCGATGTTCATCGCCAGCCTGGCCAGCGCCACCCGGAACATCCGGCTCGGCACCGGCACCACCAACATGCCCAACCACCACCCGGCGGCAACAGCATCCCACCTGGCCATGCTCGACCACCTGCTGGGCGGACGCTTCATTTTGGGCATCAGCCCGGGCGCCCTGCCTTCCGACGCCGAGATCTTCGGCAACATGGACATGCCACGCCCGGCGATGTTCCTGGAAGCGATCAACCAGGTGCTGAAGCTGTGGACCACCGAGCCGCCCTACAACATCAAGGGCCAGTTCTGGAACCTCTCGACCGAACGCACCCACCTGGCGGAAACCGGCATGGGCACGATCCCCAAACCGTTGCAACGTCCCCACCCGCCCATCGTGGTGACTGCGGTTGCGCCGTTTTCGGCCGGCATCACCGAGGCCGCAGCCCGCGGGTGGGAGCCGATCTCGGCCAACTT
>JANOUM010000336.1:0-1557 GCA_031416855.1 Rhodoferax sp.
AGATCCAGATCATCGATATACCGACCACCGGCGACACGTTGGTCACCTGCAGCTCATGCATCTTCCAGGTGCCGAGCAGGAACAGGCCGTTGATAAAAAGCATCAGGCATTCGCTTACGAACAAACAGACCTTCTTGCCACCTATCGGCAGGTGCTTGACCAGTGTGTCGACGCCCAGATGCCCGCCCTCGCGCATGGCCACCATGGCACCGATGTAGGTGAGCCAGATGAAGCAGTAGCGCGACATCTCGTCCGACACGGTGATGCCGGAGTTGAAGGCATACCGCAGCACCACGTTGCCGAACACCATCGCCACCATGGCGACAAGGCAGGCCACCACCAGGAACTCGAGCAGCTTGAAAAACAGGTCAACGGCTTTTTGCATCGAAATCGATTCTCTCTGTCATGCCAGGTTGCGTCAGGCCGCCTTCAGGTGCGGCGCCGGGCTGCTCAGGCTGGGCAGGCGGCGGCGCGACGCCAGCACCTGCTCGATGTCTCCGCGGGCGCTTTCGATCAATACCCGCACCGCCGCCTCGGCAGCGTCGGGCTTGTGCCGGACCACCGCATCCAGCACCGCACGGTGCATGGGCAAGGAACTCAAGGGGCCGTCCTTGCGCCGGGTGGATATCTCGAAACTGGTGCGCAACAAGGCACCCAGCGCCTTGCTCATCTGCACCAGCATGCGGTTCTGGCTGGCGCGCAGCAGACCCTGGTGAAAGCGAAGGTCGTGCGTGACGTAGTCTCCGCCTTCGTACACAGCCTGCTTCATGCCGGCATACGCGCCTTCGATGCCGTCAATATCCTGTTGAGTGGCGCGCAACGCGGCCAGCCGGATCGCCGCTGGCTCGACGATCAGGCGCAGGTCCTGCAGGTCACGCACGAACCCGGGCGTCAGCCCTGCCTTGGCCTGCCAGGCGATCACATCGGGGTCGAACCAGTTCCATTGCTCGCTGGGCAGGACCCGGGTGCCGACCTTGGGGCCGGTCTGGATCAGGCCCTTGGCCACCAGTGACTTGACCGACTCGCGCACGACAGTGCGGCTGACCCCGAGCTCGTCGCACAACAAGGGCTCGGCAGGCAGGGATCCACCGGTGCCAAAACGCCCCGCCACGATCGCCTCGCCGAGATAGTCCACCGTGTTGCCGTGCACGTTCTTGATCAAAAAAAGCTCCTGGCGGATGCTGCGGATTTACTCCAGACTGCTTATCATATGATGATTGAGAAGCGCCGCCACCCGGGGTAAACCCTGTTCCACCACCCTCATCCAGGACAAGAAACACCATGCGACAAGCAGCCAGGAAAAAACCCGAAGACCTCCGCAGCCAGCAATGGTTCGGGCGCCAGGACCGCGATGGTTTCGCCTACCGCAGCTGGCTCAAGGGCAAGGGCATCCCGCAGGACCAGTTTGATGGCAAACCGGTGATCGGCATCTGCAACACCTTCAGCGAACTCACGCCCTGCAACTCGCATTTCCGCAGCCTCGCCGAGCAGGTGAAGATCGGCGTCTACGAAGCCGGTGGCTTCCCGCTCGAGTTCCCGGTGATGTCGCTGGGCGAG
>JANOUM010000337.1:0-1719 GCA_031416855.1 Rhodoferax sp.
GATGCGCGGCACCATAACGCCCATCGGGCACCACGCCGACGGTACGCAACTGCGCGCCGAAATGATCGAGCGCGCATGCTTCACGGTAGCCCCGTTCGCCGGGCATTACGAGCCTCTGCTGGAGTGTGGCGCGCGGGTGAAACAGGGGGATTGCGTCGCGCTGCTGCACGACTTCGAGCGCATCGACCTGGACCCCTGGGCGGTGTGTGCCGGGGTCGATGGCGTGGTGATCGCCCAGGCCTGGGGGGCACCGGTCATGCAAGGCCAGCATGTGCTGGTGACCGGGCGCGTCACGCCGTTTGGCGGCCCTTGATTCCTTTTCTAGTGGCACACTCTCCCATCAACCCACAAAAGGAGAACGGATCCATGGCCCAAGCTGCAACCACGCTACTCGTGCTGGCCGACCCGGCTGAACCGCAGCTTCGCATGCTCGAACGCTTTCGCGAAAAGATGACGATTGTGATCGGGCAAAGGCCCGAGCTGTTCGCGGCAAGCGCCCCGGTGGCCGACGCGATCCTGGTGTGGTCGGCCTCCCGGGACCTGCTGGCGACGGTGTTTGCAATGGCACCCCGGGTGCGCTGGGTCCACTCCCGCGCCGCCGGCCTCGACACGCTGCTGTTCCCCGCCCTGGTGGACAGCCCCGCGCCCCTGACCAACAGCAGCGGGGTCTACAGCCGCTCGCTGGGCGAGTTCGTCGCGGCCTCGGTGCTGTTCTTTGCCAAGGATTTTCATCGCATGCAACGCAACCAGGCGGCCGGGCGCTGGGAGCAGTTCGACGTGGAGGAGGTTCACGGCAAGACCCTGGGCATCGTCGGTTACGGCGACATCGGCCGGGCTGCGGCCAAATTCGCCAAGGCGCTGGGCATGCGCGTGATCGCGCTGCGCCGGCATCCTGAAAAATCCGATGGAGACGGCCTGGTCGACGAAACCCTCGGTTTGGAGCGCCTTCTCGATCTGATGGGCCGCTCGGACTATGTGGTTGCCGCTGCGCCCCTCACCTCCGAGACCCGCGGTCTGGTCAGCGCCGCCGCGATCGCCGCCATGAAACCTACGGGGGTGTTTATCAACGTGGGGCGCGGCGCGGTTGTCGACGAGCTGGCCCTGATCGACGCGTTGCGGCAAAAACGCATCCGCGGAGCGGCCCTGGACGTGTTCGACCAGGAACCTCTGCCAGCGGGGCATCCGCTGTATGCGTTGGACAACCTGCTGCTATCGCCCCACTGTGCCGACCACACACAGACCTGGATCGACGACGCGATGCAGTTTTTCACGGAGAACCTGGAGCGTTTCGTCCGCGGTGAACCACTGAAGAATGTCGTGGAGAAGCGGCTGGGGTACTGAGCGCCCCCGGCCCTGCTGCAACGCGGCAGGGCCCCGAGGGGCGCCAGAAAACTTGAGGCAGCCCGACGTTTTCTTGGGCGCTTCGCGGATGTGCCGTCGGCTTGGCTTGCGAGACAATGCAGGCCCACATCGGCACCAGCACTATCCCGCAGCACATGCAATCCACCACCCGACCCCTTGGCCATTGGTTCGATGGCCAATCACTGACCAGGCTGACCGACCCAGTCACCTGGGAGCGTGGCCTTGCGCTATACATGAGCCAGCATGTGCTGGACCTGGACATCGTGCCCACTGGCACCGCGTGGGTGTTGCTCGGTCAGGTGCAGGGGAGCCAGCGCGGCGTCTATGAAGTGTCGATTGAACTGGACTTGACACCTG
>JANOUM010000338.1:0-1916 GCA_031416855.1 Rhodoferax sp.
TCACCCGTTTTCCGAGCTGTTTGCGCAACTGGGGCTGCCCGACGACCCCGCGAGCATTGCGCTGTTCATCGCGCAGCACGCGCCACTGGTGGATGGTGTGCGGCTGCCTGATGCGCCCTTCTGGTCGGCATCCCAGGCGGCATTCCTGCGCGAATCCCTGTTGGCGGACTCCGACTGGGCCGACGTGGTCGACCGGCTGGGCAAGGCGCTGCTGTCGCCGACACTGACGTGACTGACGCCGGCAGCCTGACTGCTCAGAGTATCCGGTTGAACCAGAGCAGCGACAAGGCTGCGGCCGTGATGGCCAGCACGGCCGCCACCAGCGCCAGCAGGCTGGATATTTCGGTTTCCTTCTTGTCCACCTGCAGCCGCGTGCCGAGTTTGGCGTAGACTTTTTTCAGGTCTTCCGCACTGCCGGCGTAGTAGTACTCCCCCTGCGTGGTGAAGGCTACTGCCTTCAGGCTCGGCTCGTCGAGTTTCATGTAGACCGACGACCAGCCGTCGAATCCCGGTACGTCGCCATTGACCGTGCCCATGCCCACGGAATAGACCCGCACGCCGTGGTCGGCGGCCATCTTGGCCGCCTCCTGGGTGTCGACGCCGGTGGTGCGACGCCCATCGGTCAGCAACACGATGACCGCCGACTCGAACGAACCCGGTGGCACCGGCACGAATTCCTTCTTCGGCTTCGTGCTGGCGACCGGCTCATCCAGGTTCTTGCCGCGCTTTTGGCCGCCGCCGTAGATCATTGCACTCAGGTCGATGCCTTCGTCCGGGAACAGCTCCTGCAGCGCCACCACGATGCCGCTGCCTACCGCGGTGCCGCGCTGCATCTGGAACTTGTCGATCGCCGCCACCAGGTCCTCGCGGTTCAGCGTGGCCGGCTGCACCAGCTGCGCGGTGCCGGCGAATGTGACGATCGCGACCCGAATGCCCTTGGGCAGCTCCTTGAGGAAGGTTTTGGCCGCCTCCTGTGCCGCGACCAGGCGGTTGGGCTTGACGTCGGTGGCGCGCATGCTCAGCGACACGTCCATGGCCAGCACGATCGTGGCATGGTCTGACGGCAGCGAAACCACCGCCAGCGGACGCGAGGCGGCCAGCAGCAGCATGGCCAGGGCAAGCAGGAACAGGGCCGGCGGCAGGTGGCGTCGCCAGCCCATGCCAGGCCCCATCGCCTGCTTGACGATGACCAGGCTCGCGTAGCGCAGCGCCAGCTTCTTGCGGCGCCCCAGCAGCCAGACGTAGACCAGCACCAGCACCGGCACGGCGAACAACAGCCACAGGTACTGTGGCCACAGAAAGTTCATCGGAAGGTTCATGTTTCCCTCGTGATGGGTTTCCTGCCGGCTCGCAGTCACCCGGCTGCGTCAACACGAACGCCGGATGGCAGAAACACACTCCATTGTGGAGTGGAAATCCGGTTTCTGCTGGCCTTGCAGCGGTGAACAGCACGCGCCCCTGTGCACCTGCCACTGGCTGGCGGGTCCGGGTGGCCGCACCGTGCCTGCCCGCGGGGCGTAACATGGCTCGCGTCGCCTTCCCGCGCCTTGCCCCGCACCGCCACCATGCCCCTGCTCCCGCCCGACCCGAACCTGCCGCCGCTGCCACTGCCAGCGGGTATTCGTGCCCGGTTTGTCGCCAGCGCCGCGCGGGCGCACTGCGTAGGACAACTACTACCTGCTCAGGCGGCGCAGTCTGCTGTCGGCGGCCGTCACGCAGTCGGATACTGGTGGCGCGCAATCCAATCGCGCTTACGGTCCGACGCACTGCGGCGTCCAATTGAACTACCAGGGAGTCAACATGAAAACAGCACACCGAACCGCTCTTGCGCTCGCCGTCATGGCAATCGCTGCCCAGGCATCTGCACAGGTCACCTTCTATGAACGCGAGGGCTTCCAGGGTGAGTCCTTCACAAC
>JANOUM010000339.1:0-1722 GCA_031416855.1 Rhodoferax sp.
TCCTGGAGCCGCGCCGCGCGACCGGTCAAGCCGGACCAGATTTTCGAGGTCGGCGGACGGATCGGACCTGACGGCGTCGAGCTTCAGGCCCTGGAGGAGCAGGCGGTACGCGACAGCGCGCGGCGCATCCAGAGTCGCGGCATCCAGGCGGTGGCGATTTGCTTTCTTCACGCCTATGCCAATGCGGAACACGAGCAACGCGCGCGCGCCTTGTTCCTCTCTGTCTATCCGCAGGCCATGGTATCGATCTCGTCCGATGTGTTGCCCGTGTTCCGGGAGTACGAACGCACCCTGGTCACTCTGCTCAACAGTTATGTCATGCCCTCGGTGTCGACCTACGTCGGGCGTCTTGAATCGCGCATGCAACAGCGTGGCATCAAGGCCCCGTTGTTGCTGATGAAGTCTTCGGGGGGTGTCACCGGAACCCGGGAGATCAAGGTCTCGCCAGTGCAGACCGCGTTGTCGGGGCCTGCCGCCGGCGTCGTCGGGGCCGCCTTCGTTGGGCGGGCCAGCGGGTTCCTGGATTTGATCACCATCGATATCGGCGGCACTTCGGCCGACATCTGCCTGATCAAGAACGGTGTCCTCAACACCACCACGGCCACCCGCATCGGCGAATGGCCGGTGTCTTTGCCGATGATCGACATCCACACCATTGGGGCTGGCGGCGGTTCGATCGCCTCGGTGTCCCCATCCGGTGGGCTGACCGTGGGTCCGCGCAGCGCTGGCGCAGTACCCGGGCCGGTCTGCTACATGCGTGGTGGAACCGAGCCGACAGTGACGGACGCACACCTGGTGTTGGGCCATCTGCCACCGTACCTGCTGCAGGGCAGCCTGACGCTCAACGTCGAGCGGGCGCGTGAGGCGATTCAACACAAGGTGGCCGATCCCCTGGGCCTGAACGTGGAAGCGGCGGCCCGTGGCATTCTTGCCGTGATCGACAACAACATGGTGGGGGCGATCCGGGTGGTGTCGATCGAACGCGGGCATGATCCGCGAGACTTTGTCCTGCTGCCTTTTGGCGGTGCCGGGCCGCTGCACAGCGGCGCGCTGGCGCAACTGCTCGGCGTACGCAAGATTCTCGTTCCACCGGCACCCGGGGTGTTGTCGGCGCTTGGCCTGATGGTGTCCGATCTGCGTTCCGATTACGCCCGCACCTGCCTGCAGCGGCCACCCCATTTTCATCACGACGACATGGAGGCCGTGTTCTGCGGGCTGGAGGAGCGTGCCAATGAGTGGTTCGAACGCGAGGGCTTGCAGTTGCGCAGTCGTCTGCTGCAACGCTCTGCCAGCCTGCGGTACCAGGGGCAGGGGTTCGAGCTCAGTGTGCCCTGGAACGGCCGGGTCGACACTGCCTCCACAGCGGAATGCATCCGCCAGTTCCATGCCTTGCATCGGCAGCTCTACACCTTTGCCCAGGAAGATGCGCCGGTGGAGGTAATCACTCTGGGCGTGACAGCAGTGGGCAGCCTGTCGCAGCCCGTACTTCCCCGCCTCAGCAGGTCGGGCACGCTGAAGGACGCACTGGTCGGCATGCAGCCGGTGTTCTTCCAGGACGGCCTGCGCGACTGTCCTGTGTATGACAGAAGCAAACTCGGCGCGGGACTGCAGTTTGCCGGGCCAGCCATACTGACCCAGCTGGATGCCACCACGCTGGTGGGTGCGGGGCAGCAAGTGCAGATCGACGACGTGGGCTCGATGGTGATCGAGATCGATGCGTAA
>JANOUM010000340.1:0-2304 GCA_031416855.1 Rhodoferax sp.
TGATGGCCTCGATGCTGAGGGACGACAGGTGTTTTTCCTCGCGGTTGTAGATCGCGATGTGGCCCTGGTTCTCCAGCACCGCGAGCATGAAGTCGTGGGCCAGGATGGACAGCTTGTCGGTAGCGTTGGCGTCCGATGCGACCACCCGGTCGAGCACGTCCAGTGACGAGCGGATACCGCGTGAGCAGATCTCCGCCAGCAGCTCTTCCTTGGACTTGAAGTGCGAGTAGATGAACGGCTTGGTTACGTTCATGCGATTGGCGACCGCTTCCAGCGTGGTGTTGCCCAGCCCGTTGTTGTGGAACAGTTCCACTGCGGTGGAGATGATCCGTTCCCGCTTGAGGCGGGAGACTGCATCGCGGATGTCTTCCACAATGCTCCCGCGCTGCGCTGCGCCCTGGGATGCGGCGGGGCCACCGGTACGCGCTGGCCGTGCGCTCTTGGCGAGAGGTGCTGTTTTCATACCGGTCAGTATAGCCAGCTACGGCGTCAAGGAGGAGTGGCCTGGAACACCAGGTCGACGCCATCGCAACGGGTCTCGAAAGCGCCGGCCACCAGCATGCCGATGGTTGGCGCTTGCGCGCCCCTCCAGCGCCCAAGGGCCCGCACGCCTTCCTGCAGGTCGACCGTGACCAGGGTGCAGGGGAGGTCGGCAACCAAGGTCGGGTGGAAGGCATGGTGGGCCACCGTCCAGCTGTGGACCGGCTCGCGCCCGCTGGCCGTCAGCCAGGTCACGGCCTTGCAATAACAGACACTGCACAGCAGGCGCGGATAGTCGCCCTCCGGCGGATCGAGCTTGATCACATCGGCGCCCATGTCGCCCAGGTACTGGCCCGCGAGCGGGCCGAACACCATCGAGGCGATCTCCAGAACCTGCATGCCCTGTCGCCGCCGGGCCGCCCCAAGGCGACAACCGCCCCCTCGGGGGGGCAGCGCAGTACACGAAGTGACAAGCGTGGGGGCCATATCCCTGTCGCCGCCGGGCCGCCCCAAGGCGACAACCGCCCCCTCGGGGGGCAGCGCAGTACACGAAGTGACAAGCGTGGGGGCCATATCCCTAGCGGCCCCGGGTGCGCCATGCTGCGGGCCTACAACACGACGACCGGCGCCAGCGGACTGCCCGTCGCGCCCACGATCGGCAGTGCGCTGGCCATGAACAGGAACTCGTGCCGGCCGCTTGCCACCAGCGGGTCGAGCATCACGCCTTCGAGCAGCGGAACCCCGTAGTCGCGGATCAGGTACTGGTGCACCGGGAACACCTGGCCTTCGGGAAACGGCAGCACCTCGATGGCGAAGTTGTCAGCGCCTACCAGGGCCACATCGCGCGCGACCAGCCAGCGCGCGGCCTCGATGTCGATGCCCGGTTCGATGGTGAAGTCGACCTTCTGCACGCCCTGCTGCGATTCGAGCCAGCCGGTGCGCAGCAGCACCGCGTCGCCCCGCCCCGGCATGACACCGGCTGCGGCTGCGGCAGCAGCCAGATCGTGCGCCGTGATCGATTCCCCCGGCACCAGCATGCGCCCCTTGAGGCGCACCAGATCGAGCAGCAGGCCACGGGTGACGATCGGGGGCATCTTCTCGACCCCCAGGTGGGCGGCACCGGTGGTGCTGCGAATCGAATCGCCCAGGTAACCGTTGTACAGCTTGTCGTCGTACCAGGCGTGGCACAAGGCATCCACGTGGGTGCCGATGTGCAGGGGCATCACCACGGTGTCTTCCGCGAACTGGAAACCGCCTGGGCGCCGGCTTCCGGCGATCGCGTAGTCGCCGCCATCGCGCCCCATGAAATGCTGCAGTCCGCAGCGGTGCGCGGGCACCGGCGTCTTGGTCGACAGCATCTGCGCCAGTCGCAGCACCTCGCCGCTGCGCACCAGGCGGCTGGCCCGCAGTACTTCGTCGGGCCCGATCAGATTCAGCGCGCCGCGCTCATCCTGCGGTCCCCAGCGGTTCCATGCGTTGGTGTTGTTCACCGGAGTACCTTCGCTCTGCGAGCTGCGGTGCTGAGCCCCTTCGGGCGACCGTGCGCGGCTCATGGGGTTCCCATGCGGGCCGTCAGTTTGCGCGCCGCCTCGCACAGTCGTCCGACGGCCGGGTCATGCTCGGTGAACTGCGGCGACTCGCCCATCATCGTGAGAGCCAGCACGATGTTGCCGGTTGCGTCGAACACCGGCGCGCTGACCGCACTCACACCGCGTTCATTGACGTCCGGGATGATGGCGCCATAGATAGTGCCGAGTTGCCGCTCGCGCACCAGCGCCAGATGCGCATCCACCGCTTCGCGCGAGTGGAATTCGGCGTTCGGGC
>JANOUM010000341.1:0-2982 GCA_031416855.1 Rhodoferax sp.
TCTGCACTGGGACGCGCTCGACGAAGATATTTCAGTGGCAGGGCTTTTGGCGGAGCAGTCGGATTTGACACGACGCAGCTTTCAATAGCCCCGCATTCACCTCCCTGATGCGGCAGGCGTCAAGCTTGTTCTAAACCGCTGGGTTTTTTTTTGGCTATGCAGCAGTCAACATCAAATGACCAATCTCCGCCTTTGCAGGCCGCACGCTGATCTCAATGTCATAGCCAAGCCGGGTCAGACAGTCCATCAGTTTGCGCTCAGATAGATTGGTGAAGTCGCCGCGCATCATGTCGGAGACTTTGGGCTGGGTAATGCCCATCCGTTTGGCGGCTTCTTGTTGCGTCAGGCCACGGGTGCGCATAGCTTTCCTGATCTCTATCACTAGGCCCGTTTTGATCTTGAGCTTTTCGGCATCAGCCAAGCCAAGGTCGGCAAACACGTTGCCGGAACCACGATGCACTTCAACGCCTTCAACAAGTCGAGTTTTCATTTCCGCAACCCCTTTACATACGCTTCGGCAATTTTCAGCCTTGCGTGGATGATGTCGATGACTTCCTTGGGCGTGGCGATGCCGCGCTTGCTTTTCTTCTGAAAGCAGTGAAGGACAAACACTGCCTCGGCAAAATTCACGGTGTACACGGCACGGTAGGTGCCGCCAACATCGTCTTCCACCACCTCAAGCACCCCTGCCCCACCAAAGCCCTTGAGCACTTTGGCCGCGTCGTGCCTGTCACCCGCCTGCGCCAACGACAAAGCAAAGCCGAAAAGCCGCCGTACATCTGCAGGCAAGGCCATTAAGTCTTTGTGGCTGCTGCCTATCCACTCAAGCGGTTTTTAGCTACTTGGCATGTAGTTGATTTTCCATGAAAAGGTATAAAAGGCAACGCTTGTTTGCGAAGCTTGCCTTGCGCCAGTCAAGCATTGCTGGCGCCATGAACTCGTAGTTGTCCGCAATGCCCAGACAGATTACACGCTTGCCGTTCAGCCGCGAATTGAATTTCGCGGCCATCTTGGTTCGATGTATGCGCTCCATAACAAATATGACTTCTGCCCGAGACGTTCAGAACCGATCTGGACGGAAAGCGTATCGTTGTACTGGGTATTCCAGACGACTTCGAGTTTATGGACGCGGAGCTGGTTCGGCTGCTTCGGATGAAGGTCGAGCCGTGGCTTTGCGCTGACCCTCCAGACGCTGCGTAGTGAAGCGATCAGCCAGGGTCAGGTCACTTCTCTACCTGGCTGTCACAGTGCGTCGTTTTGACAGCCGAGCATCGACACCGGGATCAGCGGCCTCTTGGGATGTCTTGAGCCGGCATTTCATAGGGGCGCCTTTCGGTGGCTACAAGCAATCCGGAATCGGCCGCAAGGAGTGGAAGTGGATGGACGAATTGCTGGGCTACACTCAAGTCAAAAATAACAACATCACCTTGGAGCCTCGCGCGTGAATGTCGTAGTGCCGCAAGGTTCGGTGCCTGATGACGCGTTACATCCCTCGGGCTTAGCGTGTGGCAATTGCCTCGCGTTTCGAACTGGGAAGGATTGTCTGCAATGAACATGACCAAACAAGCATTTGAAGCAGCCGGTGTAAGTGCCGCCGCCGGTGAGCGCGCATCGACCGTGCTGGAACTGTCGTTTGCCGGCGCGGCGTTGCACATGCCATTGTTCGTGCTCAATGGCGCGCGCGAAGGTCCGACGGTGGTGATCACGGCAGGCATCCACGGTTCGGAGTACGTCGGTATTGAGACCGCCTACCGGTTTGCGCTTCAAACCGACCCGCGCGAACTGCGGGGGCAGGTCGTGGTGGCGCCAATCTGCAGCATGAACGCCTTTGCCAGGCGGTCCATCTACCTGTGCCCGCCGGACGACAAGAACCTGAACCGCATGTTTCCGGGCAAGGCGGATGGCAGTTTCGCGGAACAACTGGCCTATTGGATCCACCGCAACCTGATGCTGCAGGCGGACTACTACATCGATCTGCACGGCGGCGACATGAACGAGGCGCTGGTGCCGTTCTCCATCATCCGCGGCAGCGGCAACGCCGACCTCGACGCACGGTCGCTGGCGTTGGCCCGCGCCTTTGGCTTGCCCAATATCGTCCGCACCACGGGAAATGGCCAGACCAATAGCGCTGCGGTCGCAAACGGCATACCGTCGGTACTTGCGGAAGTGGGTGGTCAGGGGGTGTGGACCGAGGACCAGGCGCGCTACATGGGTGACGGGCTGCGCCGTGCTGTTGCTCATGCCGGCGTGTTGCAACCCTTGGACAATCCCGCCGCGCCGGCAACCCGGTTGATCGAGTCGCTGGTCTGGATGCGTTCGTCCCATGATGGGTTGTTTTACCCCTCGGTGGCGGTTGGCGATACGGTAATGCAGGGTCAGAGCCTCGGCCGCGTGTCGGATTTTCTTGGGCAGACAGCCGAATTACTGGTTGCCCCTGCCAGTGGCGTCGTGCTGTTCCTCGTCACCACGCTGGCCATGAACAACGGGGATCCGCTGCTGGCGATCGGAGCTTGAGAGTCCCTGCGGGCAGCGTTTCCCACAGACGTCGACCCAGGTGGTTTAGCCACTGCCGCGCGAGTCTTGCGTGATAGGCGCTAATGCGCGGCCGTGGATAGGCGCTTTCGGCCTTTTTGGTCGGTCGATGGTTTTGCGCAGGCGTGGAAAGCGCGGTCCCGGATGTATGGATAGATCGTGCTGGGGACGGCGTCGCGCCATGGCCGCTACCGCAACACCGGCGGCGGCGCTCTCCCAAGGCTCGAAGAACGGCTTTTTCATCGTTATCACTCACCCCCGCATAGTCTCCGATGCCGCTCCGTCCGTCAATGAAGAACTGCGCGAAAGATTACGACTGCTGATTGCGGTCCTTGAACAAGTCAAGTTCCCCACCCCGGAGACGTTACGCAAAGGTCGATGACCGGTGCCTGGTCGATCCTTTTTTTGCTTCTCCAATCCAGCCATTCGCCACCGTCGGCTGCTGGTCGT
>JANOUM010000342.1:0-8193 GCA_031416855.1 Rhodoferax sp.
GTATCGCGCAGTTGCCGGATCAATCCGTTGCGGGTCTGTTCGTTGAGTTTGGTGAAGGCGTCTTCGGAAACATCCGCCCCGAAACGCTCGAAGATCTCGATGAAGCGTTTCTCGCCCAGCCGCACGGCAGCGACCATGGCACGGATATCGCCGCGCATTTCTTCGGGGAAGCGACCGTTGCGCAGGAAGATGCGGTAGATCTCCTCGTTCATGACCCCTGCGCGGTACAGCCGCACTGGCGGAATCATGATGCCTTCCTGGAAGATATCGGTCGACGTGGGGGACATCGAGCCGGGCCAGGCACCGCCGATGTCGTTGAAGTGGGCCCAGGTCTGCGAAAACCCGACCAGCATTGCGTCGTGGAACACCGGTGAGGCGAACACCTGGTCGGGCGAGTGCGAAACGCCCCCCTTGGAGGCATAACAATCGTTGTACCAGTACAAGTCGCCTTCGCGCATGTCATCGGCCGGGTAATGCTCGAAGATCGGCTGGATGATGTGGCCGAAGATGGGCAGGTTGGTGCCGGTGATCAGCTGGCCGGCGGGGTCGAAGTAACCCGCGAAGAAATCCTTCTTCTCGCGAATCACCGGTGATACAGCGGTGCGCTCGAGCAGGGTCTCCATCTCCAGTTGGGCAGCGCGCAGGCTGCCCTTGACGATTTCCAGCGTGACCGGATCACAGGTTCTTTTCTGCAGCTTGACACGGGTGTCCATGGGAGTCTCCAGGTGGGGGGGAATTCAGTTCGGCAACACAAGTTGCAGCTCGCGCAGGGCTTGGCGCAAAGCGGCGAGCAGCTTGTTTTCGCCACGTCGGATTTGCGTCAGACCAAAACCATGCCACTCGGCAGGCAGGGTCGCCCATCGATTTGCGACATCGAGGCCGGGCAGGGCGGGCATGGCAGAGGCCGGGTCATGGCCAAACCGGGGCTGCAAAGTGTGGTTGATCGGCACCAGAATTCTGGCTAGCCGGCAGATTGCGTCGTTGGCGGCCGCATCGGAAATGGCGTGGCTCTGGACCGCCTGATAAAACTGCTGCAAAGCCGCGTCCAGCGCCTGTAATGCCACTCGGCTGGTGGCCAGACTGTAGGAGGCGCCCATGGCGTCCTGGCAGCGTTGCAGGGTTTCCTGAAATTCCTGCGTGATGGCACGCCAGTCAAATGGCAGGATGCGGGCATTGGCGATTCCGACCACCAGCCCCAGGTACACCTGGATGTCGCGCAGCATGACATCGCGGTCGGCAATCTCCAGGGTGTCGTTTTCGGTATGCCAGCCGATGTTGCCACCACAGCCGCCCACCGCGTAGTAGCCCTTTTCGGCTGCCATCGCCTGCGGCATCGTGGAGCTGAGCATCATCAGGCCGGAGATGCCGATGTTGTTGAAGGAGTAGTCGCCCGCACGGTGGGGCCGCTCGCCATGAGCGGACAGTCCGGTCACCTGCTGGATGACGGTTTGCGCATAGGCCTCGGTTTCTTTCATCCATGAGACGTTGCGATATTCGCTGGCCCAGCGGCAGCCCGGGGAATCGCAGTTGATTTGCGCCACGCAATGCGCATCGAGTTCGGCTGCAAAATGGTCTGCGAACCAAGTGCTGCCGGCATAGCGGCCGGTGGAGTGGCCCGGCCACCATGCAATACGCACGGAGCGCTGCAGATGCTGGCGCTGTTTCCAGAGCACGCGGGCGATTTCCAGCAGCGTGGCGTCGCCGGTGGCGTTGTCGCCCACACCGACGTCCCAGGAGTCGTAGTGGCCGTGCAGCAGCACGAAATCAGCGCTATCGGAAGTGCCGGGGATCGTGACCACTGGCAGTTTCTGCGCGAACCAACCTTCCTCCAGATGGGTCACCAGGGTGGCCGATTGCGACTGCGCCGCCAGAGCGATCAGGCGTTGCCCGTCCGGATGGTTGACGGCGACGACCGGTATCCGGGGCTTGCGATGCAGGTCATCGAGTTCGGGTGCGCCCCAAATCGTGGTGCAAATACCCCAATGCACATCACGCCCGGGGTTGATGGCAATCACTCCCACAGCCCCCGCCTGTTCAAACTCGCGCATCTTCTGTGGCGTGGCATAACCCTCGGAGATCACGATCTTGCCATCGACGCGTTCACGTGTCGATGCGCTGCTGTCGAAGTTGCGTTGGAACAGCGTGGAGATGGACTTGGAATACGCCGCCGGCACATACACCAATTGCGCCTCCAGACCGCCGGGCACATGGCGGGAGAAGGCGGACGGTTTTGCGCGCAGCGCACCGTTCTGCGTGCAGACCTGCGCCTCTCCGGGAATGCTCAGGTAGAGATCAGCCATCAGCACGTCGACCGGCACACCATGCCGTGCCAGGCGCTCGACCAGGGCATCACACGCGGCATTGACATCCTGCGGATGGCAGCGCGGCAGGGTGGCGAACAACTCGGTCAGTTCCCAGGGTGCCTGCAGGGACACCTCGTGGACGAAACGGTGCAGATCAGGTTGAGTCATGACGCTGTGGGTAGAGGTATCGATCAGACCAGGTGGCAGGCCACTTTGCGGCCCGAACCCATGTCGCGCAGCGCCGGCGTCTCGCTGGCACAACGCGCCATTGCCTGCGGGCAGCGCTCGCGGAACCGACAACCCGACGGCGGCTTCAGCGCATCGGGAACACCACCAAGGATCGGGATCGGCTCGTGCGACTGGTCCACACGGGTGCTTGGGACCGCTCGAAGTAGCGCATTGGTGTAAGGGTGCAGGGGCGTGCGCACGAGTTCTGCGGTTGGCGCTTCCTCGACGATGACGCCAAGGTACATCACGATGGCGCGCGAACACAGGTAGCGCACCAGGGTCAGGTCATGCGAGATATACAGCGCCGTCAGCCCCATTTCCTCGCGTACCTGGCGCAACACGTTGAGAATGCCGGCCCGCACGCTCACGTCGAGCATGGAGACGGGTTCGTCTGCCACGATGAACTCGGGCTGCAGGATCAGCGCTCGTGCCAGGGCCACGCGCTGCAACTGGCCCCCGGACATTTCATGCGGATAGGTTTGGTTCAGGTGCTGCAGGCGACCGAGTTGCGCGCGCTGCAGCGCCAGTGCCAGGCGGTCTGCGTGTTCTTCCTTGGGAATGCGGCAGTTGACCAGCGGTTCGACCAGCGACTGGTGCAGGTTGAACCGGGGATTGAGTGCATCAAACGGATTCTGAAACACGAACTGCGCGCGGCGGCGGAACTCCAGGCGCTGCGACGCATTCAGCGTGGCCAGATCGGCGCCCCCGAAACGCAGCGTACCTGCGCTTGGCGAGACCAGGCCGAGCAGCATTCTGCCGATGGTGGTCTTGCCGCAACCCGATTCGCCCAGCAGGCCGACTGACTCCCCGCGGTGAATCCGCAAATCGATGCCGGCCACGGCCGACACCGCTGGACGGTGGCCCGTCACCAGGTCGCGCAGCGAACGCGGCGCGGGAAAGTTCTTGGTCAGGCCGTCGGCGTGCACCAGTACGTTCCCTGGTGTGGTTTCTCCCCGCGGGCTGAGGTGCGGAGCATCTTCGGGCAGCCGTGCGGTGCTTACTGGTGTGGTTTCGTGCTGCGCGTTGCGGTGCGAGCTTTCGTGGGGGCGGCCCGGCACTGCGCTCATGTCGCCTCCGCACTCCACTGCCCGCGCAGCACGCTCGCCTCATCGGCCCGCCAGCAAGCGACGCTACGCCCGGATGGCCCCTGGGCCAGCAAAGGGGGCGATTCCCGTCGGCAAACATCCAGCGCAAACGGGCAGCGCTCCGCAAACCGGCATCCTTCGGGTGGCGTGTGCAGATCGGGCGGACTGCCCTCGATCGGGCGCAAGGTGTCGATGCGTTGGTGGATATCGGGAAAGGCATGTGTCAATCCCATCGTATAGGGGTGGAGCGGGCTCTCCAGGACCGGCGCGACGGGCCCGGTCTCCACCACCTGCCCGGCGTACATGACAACCACCGAATCACACACGTACGCCACCACGCTGACATCGTGCGTGACCATGATCATCGACAACTGCAAGGACTTGCGCAAACTGTGGATCAGGTCCAGGATTTGCCGCTGCACGATCACATCCAGTGCTGTCACAGGTTCGTCGGCGATCACCAGTTCGGGTTGCAATGCAAGCGCCATAGCGATCGAGATGCGCTGGCGCATACCACCAGAAAACTGGTGCGGATAGTCCGCCTGGCGTTTGCCGTCGATACCGACCTGGTCAAACAGCTGCTGCACACGCTCGCGCGCAGTGCGCGGGCTCATCGCGCTGCGCTGGGTCAGCACCTCGGCGATCTGATCCCCCACGCGGTGCACCGGATTGAGTGCATTCATCGCACTCTGCGGCACAAATGCGAAATCCCGCCACCGGTGTTTTCGATGCTGGGCCGGCGACAAGCCCAGCAGGTCCTCACCTTTCCAGCGTATCGCGCCGCGTCGGATCTCGGCATTGCGGGGAATCACGCCGGTGATGGCGCGCGCCAGGCTGGTCTTGCCGCACCCAGACTCACCCACCAGGCCGACCACCTCACCCTTGACCACTTGCAGACCCACACCCTGCAAAGCGTGCACTTCGCCGCGACGGGTCTGGTAACAAAGGTCCAGGTTCTCGACCTGCAGCAGGATCATCAGGAGACCTCCGTGCTGCGCACTGCGGTGCGAGCTAGTCTGGGGCGGCCCGGCGCGGCGCTCATCAGGAACACCTCCGTGCTGCGCACTGCGGTGCAAGCTTGCTTGGGGCGGCCCGGCGCTGCGCTCATGGTCAGTCCCGCAGTTTGGGGAAAAGCAGCTCTTCGTAACCACGGCTGATAAAGAAACCCGCGGTAACGACCAGCATGATGCACAGACCCGAAGGTACGAACCAGTAGTACGCGCCGCGCGACAAAGCCTGCGATACAAATGCGTCCTGCAACATATAGCCCCAGGACACGCTGTCAGAAGGCCCGAAGCCGAGAAAGCTCACGCTGGCTTCGGTGAAAATGGCCCACCCGATAACGATCGAGCCGTACAGGAACGAGATCGGCAGCACGTTGGGCGCAATATGACTGAAGAGAATCTTCAGATGGCTGGCACCGCTGACTTTGGCTGCCTCTACATAACTGCGCTCCCGGAGCGTCAGCACCTGGCTGCGTACGATGCGGCCGGTATTGGGCCACAACAACGCCGACACGCCAATCACCACATTCCATACATTGGGCTTGAGAAAAGCGGCGAGCACGATGATGAAGGGCAAAAACGGGATCGACAGCGCTACATCGCCCAGCCGCATCAACACGGTATCGACCCAACCACCAAAATAGCCCGAGAAGAGCCCGACCAGGGTTCCCACCACCACCACCATGACAGCAGCACTCAGCCCGACGACGAGGGCGCTACGCGCACCAAAAATCAGTTGCGAAAACACATCGCGCCCCAGGCTGGTGGTACCCAGCCAGAACATCGCGTCGGGAGAACGGTTGGCAGCCACCTTGCCGTTGGCCAGGAACAGGATTTCCAGCGGATCATGGGTTGCAATCTGATTGGCGAAGACCGCCGTCAGGGCAAACACGAGATAGATGGTGACACCTGCCAGGGCAAACGGATCGCGCGTAGTGAGTTGCACCAATCGCCGCAGGCGCGACGTGCCGGGGTGGGATTGGTCAGGCTTTGCGGTCATGAGAAACCCGAGGATCCAGAACAGCGTAGAACAGGTCAGCCAGGAAGTTCATGCTGATCAGCGCAAATGCCACCAGCAGGAAGGCACCCTGCGCCAGCGGGTAGTCACTCGCCGACACCGCCTGCACCAGGATCCTCCCCAGACCGGGCCAGGAAAATACCATCTCGATCACCACGTTGCCGCCCACCAACTGGCCCAGACTGAGGGTGAACGCAGTGGCCACCGGCAGCATCGCATTGCGGGCCGCATGGTTGAGCACGATTCGCCGCGTCGACAGACCCTTCATGCGGGCCATGGTGACATACTCCTCGTGCATGACATCGAGCATCGTCGAGCGCATCAGCAGCAGGGGCAAGCCCTGCAGGTAAAGCGCCAGTGTCATGACGGGTAGCGCCAGATGGTGCAGAAAATCCAGCGACAGCATGCGTTGCCACTCGCTGTCAAACATGGCTCCCGGGCTGGCCGCGCCGCCAGACGGAAACCAACCCAGGGAAAACGCGAACACGGACAGCAGGATCATGCCAACCCAGAACTCGGGTGCCGCCCGTGTCGCCAGCACCAGGGGGATGGAAATCCCTTCGACCAGGCTGCCACGCCGCCAGGCCAGAAAGGCACCTGCGACCACGCCGAACATGTAGGCGAGCACCAGCCCGCTGAAAGTCAGTGCCAGTGTGTTTGGCAGTGCCGCCATCACGATGTTCCAGACCGGCTCCTTGAGAAAGAAAGACATTCCCAGCTCACCCCGGCAGATGTTGCCCAGGTAGATCAGGTACTGTTGCCACAATGGGCGATCCAGCCCGAACTGCGCCCGGATCGACTGTTTGGACTCCTCGGACAACGCCTCGCTGATGTAGGCGGCCATAGGATCCCCGGGCATCAACCGGAACATCAGGAACATCAGGGTGACGACCGCCAACAGCACAAAAATGCTGTGGGCCAGCCGTGCAGCTATAAAGCGCATGGTGGGCTGGAACGCTCAACGGGCCATGCGACTGGCTGGGCCCAGGGCATTGTCAGTTGGGCTTCAAGGTCTCCTTGACCCCGGCCGGATAGGACAACTTGCCGCTGACTACCTTGTACCCGGCCTTGTCCAGGATCTCACGGGCCAGTGGCAGCCCGGTGCGGATCTTGGTGATATCGCCGTCGTGCCAGAACTTGAGCGCCGGTGAAACATGCGAATTGGAGACCACGGCATAACCGTTCCAAGCCGCCTGCACCATCACGTTGCGATCCACCGACAGCGACAATGCGCGTCGGAAGTTCACGTCGTTGAAAGGCGCGCGGCGCAGGTTGAACGCCGCATATTCGAAACCGATGTCCACCTCGGACATGACCTTCAACTGGGGCACCTCAGTGGCGAGCTTTTCGAGCACGTCGGGCGCCCCGCCGTAGTCCGCCAGGAAGTTGATCTCATTGCGCCGCAGCATGCCCAGGGTCGCCTCGGGATTGGGCACGATGCGCAATACCCAGCGCTCCATCTTGGGTGCCGCAAAATGGCCATCGAAACGGTCCAGGACGATCTCCTCCTGGCCACGGTTACGCACCATCTTGAACGGGCCCGAACCAATGGCCGGTGGGTTGGGCAGTGCCTCGGCATTCTCGGGCTTGGTCATCAGGTCCTTCATGATCGGATCCCAGACATGTTTGGGGATCAGGTTGATCTTGGCCAGGGACGCCGTGACGAAGGCCGCATTGGGCGACTTCAGGGTAAAGCGGGCGCGCCGGTCGCCGGTTTTCTCAATCTTCACGATGTCCGCCACTGCCGACTTGTACATCGGCACCTTGTTGCCCATGGTGGGCGCCTCGAACGAATACACCACGTCGTCGATGGTCACCGGCTTGCCGTCGTGCCAACTCATGCCGGCGCGCAAGGTGACATCCACGGTGGTCGGGTTGACCCAGTCGATCCTTTCAGCCGCCCAGGGCTGGGGAAGGCCGTCCGGCCCGACACGCGCCAGCCGGTCCCAGACGAGTTCGGTGACCCAGGAGCTGGCAGAGCCCGCGATGTACATCGGGCTCACGGCCACCACCGGCTCCGCCGAATTGAGCACCATCTGCTTCTGGTCACCCTTGGGAGTGGCCCGCACGAAGGTCCAGAAGTTGCGGATACCGATGCCGCTCTGGGACACGATCGAATCCTCGGCCCAGACGTTCTTGTTGAATGCCTTCATGGTCGTGGGGTGGACCAGGAACGCCTGGGGCTGGTCGCGATCGAGCAGTCGCTGGGCCTGCAGCACCAGGGCTTTGCGTTTAACCGGGTCGGTGGACTGGCGCTGCTCCTCGGCGATCTTGTCGTACTCGGGATTCAGGTAGCCGACAAAATTGAATCCGCTGGCGGCGGTCGTCGAGTGGTAGTTGTTGAACACGACCTCGTCCGGGTCGCTGCGCTCGGGGCGCCCGACCATGCGCCACATGGTGGTGTCCCACTTGTCGCGTTCGTTCCAGACCGACTGGATGTGTTGCGGCCAGGGCATCGAGCGAACCTCCACTTCCAGGCCGAGCTGGCGCCAGTTCTGGGCGATTAACTGCGAAGCCTGGTAGGCCTGGGGATTGACGCCTTGCGGCCAGGAAAT
>JANOUM010000343.1:0-4513 GCA_031416855.1 Rhodoferax sp.
GCTTCGGACTGAGCGAGCCCAATGCCCGCTTGAGGTCGGGATACCGCGACCAACATGAAGACGGGCCATCCTGCAAGCGCTCACCGGTACAGCCGAATGGGAGGCCAGCGGACGTCCGCTATCTGGCGCTGATTTCGATGGTCGCTATGACTGTAATGGGCACATTCCTGCCGTTCGGGCAATTTTGGCGAGAACCCGATTTCAGTCCTTAGCCGGCACCCGCAAAACCATCAAAGGCCGCACGAATGTTGGCCTCCCGGCGTCTCAAGGGCCAACAGCGTCGCAAAGCCCGCAGCGCGCCAAAAATCACCGCTGCCGAGAGGGCCGTTCAGTTGTCGCGGCGAGGTAAAGGAGGAGCCCGCAGGGCGGAGGACACGAGCGGCGGCAACTGAACGGCCCTCTCGGCTCGCCAACCAAGGCCCCAGTCCCTGCCCCACGATCCCAATCCAAACCAGAGCGCCCCAGACAGCACCAGTAGCGACTTCCAGAACGCTGAACACGGCGCTGTAACCAGGCCACTCAGCCGCGTGCGAGACGCAAGATGGCGGCATCGAGCGCACCACTGCCACATGGCACTCCCAGCACCCGCAGGCTGGCCTCGACACCCGCCAGGCAACCCAGGACCATGGGCGCGTTCATATCGCCCAGGTGCCCGATGCGAATCACGCGACCGGAAAGCGGCCCCAGGCCACCCGCAATGGCGACCTGGAAGCGCTCGCGCGCCAGCGTACGGATCGCCTCGGGCTGGAAACTCGCCGCCACCGTGATGGTTGTCACCGAGGTGGAACGTGTCGCCGGCAGCTGGCCAAAGAAACCCAGTGCGCCGCCCTCGCTCCAGCGTGCCACTGCTGCATGCACGGCGTCGGCCATCAGGCGGTGGCGCGCGAGGACACGGTCGACCCCTTCCTGAAAGAACAACTCCAACGCGGCCTCCAGGCCCATCAATGCATTCTGCGGCGGCGTTCCGCAGAACTTGCGGTACGAAAACTCGCTTTGGCGCAGCCGCCAATCCCAGTAGAAACGCGGCGCCGAGTTGGCCTCGCAGACCGCCATGGCACGGCTGTCGGCAGCGACAAACCCCAGGCCCGGCGGGCACATCAGACCTTTTTGCGACGCACCCAGCACCACGTTGATACCCCAGGCGTCCATTGAAAACGGGGCTGCACCCAGCGAGGCCACTACATCAACCACCAGCAGGGCCGGATGCCCGGTCGCGTCGATGGCGGCGCGCAGGGCCGGCATGTCGCTGGTCACGCCGCTGGCGGTGTCGGTATGCACCGCGAACACGGCCACGATTTCATGCGCGATGTCGGCGTGCAAGGCCTGTTGCACCGCAGCCAGGTCGATCGGATGGCCTTCGAGCCACGGTGTGCGGATCACGCGGCCGCCCATGGCTTCGGTCTGCTCGGCCCAGGACTCGGAGAAGTGCCCGGTGCCAGGCACCAGCACGCAATCGCCAGGCCCCACCAGGTTCGCAATCACGGCCTCCCAGGCGCCGTGGCCGTTGGTGGAATACACGAACACATCCGCGGCCTCGGTCCGCAACAGCCGGCGCAGACCGCCCTCGACGGCGGCAATGGTCTGGCCCAGCCGGGGATCGGCCATGTCCATCGGCTGGCGGCCCATGGCCTGCATCACCTCCAGCGGAACATGGCTGGGGCCAGGGGAATGCAGGAACTGCCGGCCGGGGTCGCGAGGGGGGGTTGCGGACATACTTGATGCTTGATGCGTGGGTTGAACCTGGAAACGGCAGTTGGACGATCCCGAGTGGGCCGTCATGGGGTGGGCTGGCAAGGCTGAACGCCGCGGCTCCAGACCCGCCAATGCAGCGGACTCACCCCAAGGCTGCGTTTCGTCGTGGTCACAATCGATAGTTTTCAGCGGCATTTCCAGTGGCAGACATGTGGTCAACTGCCGTTTCCAGGTTGAAGCAAGGCGCTCATCTTAAGCGAGGCATCGCGCCCGCTCGCCGGCACACAGGCAAAATGGACACACCATGAACGACTCTTCAAGTTTCGACATTGCAGTCATCGGCGCCGGCATCGCCGGCGCATCGGTCGCCAGCCGACTCGCCGAGCACGGCAGCGTGCTGCTGCTGGAGCGCGAATCCCAGCCCGGTTACCACTCGACCGGAAGATCGGCCGCGATGTTCATCGAGAGTTACGGCCCGGCTGCCGTGCGCGCGCTCACCCGGGCCAGCCGCGCCTTCTACACCGCACCACCGGCAGGTTTTGCCGAGCACCCCTTGTTGGCGCCACGCGGGGCGTTGTATGTCGCGTCGCCAGGCGAGGAAGCGGCTCTGACACGCAGTTTCGCGGAACTTGCCGCCACCTGCCCAGGGCTGGTTCTTCTCGACCACGCACAGTGCCTGGAGCGGGTCGCCTGCCTGCGCCCCGAGCGCGTGATCGGCGGCATGTTCGACGCTGACTCGATGGACATCGACGTCCACTCGCTGCACCAGGGCTACCTGCGGACGTTGCGACAACACGGTGGTGTGTTGCGCTGTGATGCCGGCGTGCTGGGGGCGCACCGCCGCAGCGACGGATGGCAATTGCAGCTGCCCCAAGGCGCATCGGTGCGCGCGCGCGTCGTGGTCAATGCGGCAGGCGCCTGGGCCGACGAAGTTGGCGCGCTGCTGGGGGCACCGCCGATCGGACTAGTGCCGCACCGGCGCAGCGCATTCACGTTCCAGCCACCCGAGGGAATGGCGGTGGGGCACTGGCCGGTGGTGGCCAGCCTGGACGAATCCTGGTATTTCAAGCCCGACGCCGGAGTGCTGCTGGGCTCACCCGCCAATGCCGACCCGACCGTCCCGCACGATGTGGCACCGGAGGAACTCGACGTAGCCACCGGCATCCACCATATCGAGGCCGCCACCAGCCTCACGATCCGCCGGCCGCTGCGCACCTGGGCCGGATTGCGCTCCTTTGTACCTGACGGCGAACTGGTGGTCGGCTGGGACCCGGCGTGTGCCGGATTGTTCTGGCTCGCGGGCCAGGGAGGTTATGGCATCCAGAGCGCACCCGGCGTCTCTGCGCTGGCGGCGTCGCTGTTGCTGGTGCAGACGCTGCCGGCGGAACTGGTGCGCCACGGGGTCGACCCGGCGATGGTCTCGCCGCAGCGGTTGCGGTGATGCACTGCGGCGTACCGGTGCCGCCCTACTCCAGCGTCTTCGCAAACGCATGGATCGCCTCGATCTCCGGCTTCACCACCGTGTGGACGATGCCTTCGCGCACCAGGGTGGAACGGATCCCGTGGTCGATGCGGCGTGCCTGCTCCTCGTCCTGGAAACGCCCGGTGTGCACGTATTTGCGGTCGCTGCGCTCGACCACCAGGTTGACGTTGTTGTGCTGCTTGTACCATTCCAGGATCTGCCTGCGCGTCTTGGGCACGTCGCAGATGTTCTCCTCGTAGTTGGCGTTGTAGTACAGCAGTTGCGGCAGCGAGCATTCGGTCACCAGAAACTGCACCTGCCCGTCAAGCAGCTCCAACATGCGGAACTGCTGCTGCGCGATGTGGTACTGGTTGCGCAGCGCCTCGAAATCCTTCTGCCACACCAGCAATTTGGCGAAGTCGGGGATCTGCTCTACCGTCTTCTCGCGCAGGTGCAGGTTCACGATGATTGCGGCCGATACCAGCGACTTGTCGCCGCCCGGCCCGCCGATGATATTGATCACCTTGGTCGGGTAGATCCGCATCTTGGCCTCGGGCAGGTGATTCGCCGAGTAGGTGTATTGCAGCGTCATGGCAGTGCTCCTTCAGGCGCCTGGTTGCAGCACCACCCGCCCGACCACCCGCCCGTGCGCCAGGTCGTCCAGCGCCTGGTTGACACTACTGAGTGGCCGCAGGTCCAGCGGAATCTGCGGCAGGATCACGCGCTGGGCCAGTGCCACCAGTTCGCGCAGGTCTTGCACGCCGCCGACATAGGAGCCGGTGATCGACAGGGAGCGCAGCGGAAACATCGGCAAGGCGATGCGGAATTCGCCACCGAACAAGCCGACGATCACCACCTGGCCGGCACGCCGCACCAGACCCACGGCCAGCGCCGAACTGGATTCGGCCCCGACGAAGTCCAGCGCGCCGGCGATGTTGCCGCCGCAGGCCTTGCCAATGGTCTTTTGCGCGTCCGCCTCCTTGGGGTCGAACGCCAGTGTGGCACCGTGCTGCAGTGCTGCTGCGCGCTTGGCCGGGTCGGGGTCGATCGCGACGATGCGCGCCGCGGTGGTGGCAGAAAGCAGCGCCACCGCCGTCATGCCGACACCACCACAACCAATCACGGCGACCCAGTCCTCGGCGCCCACCGCGGGCAACTTGCGGATCGCCCCCATGGCGGTGATCCCCGCGCAGGCGAAGGTAGCGGCGCGCGCCGGGTCAAGTGTGCCCACCGGCACCAGGTAGCGTTCGTGCGGCACGCGGGTCAGGTCGGCATAACCGCCGGGCAACTGGATGCCCATGTTGCGCGCGGCGCGCACGCACAGGTGCTCGTCGCCGCGCTGGCAGGTGGCGCATTCGC
>JANOUM010000344.1:0-2091 GCA_031416855.1 Rhodoferax sp.
CGCGCGGACGGACCATGTCCCGAATCGCGTCGAGACTAGACGGTGGCGGTCGGCGCTGACGCCATTGTTTCCCACGCCTTGATGGCCTCTGCGACGTACATCAGTGCGGGGCTGCTCCCATGTAGACGCACACGGCCAGCATTTCTTCCAACTCTTCCATCGTGCACCCCAGGCGGCGCAAGAATTTGACGTGGAACCCGATGCAGCCAGAGCAGTGCTGCGTGATGCCTATTGCCAAGGCCATCAGCTCCTTGTGCTTCTCGCTGATGGCCCGGTCGCCATGGCGGCCTTGGCGAGTTGCCCGAATCCCGCCATCGCCTCCGGCTGTGCCTTGCGCCATACCGCCACTGACTGGTTGATGTTCTTGACAAAGCCAGGGGGGTCGAAATTGCTTAGGTCTGAACTTCTTACAGGGCATTGACGGGGATCTTGAGGTAGGACACGCCGTTGGCTTCCTTGGGCGGCATTTCCCCGGCGCGTATGTTCACCTGAACGGCCGGCAATATGAGCACCGGCATTTCCAGCGTGGCATCGCGCGCCAAGCGCATCTTCACGAAGTCCCCTTCGCTAATGCCATCCTTGATATGGATGTTGCCAGCCCGTTGCGCCGTCACCGTGGTCTCCCAAATGGGTCCCCGACCAGCAGGCGGATAATCGTGGCACATGTACAGACGGGTCTGGGGGGGAAGACTCAGCAATCTGCGCATGGAACCATACAACTGATTGGCATTGCCACCAGGGAAGTCACAGCGGGCGGTTCCCACATCGGGCATGAAGAGGGTATCGCCGACAAATACGGCGTCTCCCACTTGGTATGCCATACACGCAGGTGTGTGGCCGGGCACTGACATGGCCTTTGCCGTCAGATTGCCAATGGCAAATGTTTCACCATCCGCCAGCAATTGGTCGAACTGGGTCCCATTGGGCTGGAACTCCTGCTCCAGGTTGAAGATTCCCTTGAACACCTTTTGCACGTCCTTGATGCCCGCCCCGATGGCGATCTTGCCTCCCAGCTGCTTTCGCAAATAGGGCGCCGCGGACAGGTGGTCGGCATGGGCATGGGTTTCCAGAATCCACTCCACCTGCAGGTCGTTGTCTTTAACGAAGGCAATGAGTTTGTCGGCCGAAGTGGTCCGGGTACGACCCGATTTGGAGTCGTAGTCCAGCACCGAGTCGACGATGGCGCACGCTGACCCCGGTGCCTCGTAGACCACATAGGTCACGGTCCAGGTTGCCGGGTCGAAAAATGCTTTGACGGTCGGTTTCATGAGAAAGCCTTGAGTTTGGTTTGTATTTTTATATTTTATTGACATACAATATATTTGTAAATATTTTGTTTAAAGTTAAATTATGAGGGAGACATACATGGAGAACTCCATGGACTTTGGCGTTTTGAAAGAGGCGGCCGACAAGGCCAGTCGGCTCATGAAGGTGCTCTCCAACCCGGACCGCCTGGTGCTGTTGTGCCAGCTTGCGCAGGGCGAGCGCCGGGTCGGGGAGTTGGAGGAGTTGGTGGGCGTCGAACAACCCACGCTCTCACAACAACTTGGCGTCCTGCGCGACGAGGGACTTGTGGCGACACGACGTGAAGGCAAAAGCATCTACTACCGCATCGACAGTCCGCAAGTACTGGCTGTGATGAATGTGCTGTATCAACAATTCTGTGGAAATTCAAGGAGTACCTGAAATGACAATCGATTGGACCAACTTCACCCCGTGGACTTCGCTGACAGGCGGGGTTCTCCTGGGCATCGCGTCATCCTTGTTCATATTGGTGAACGGCCGAATTCTGGGCATCAGTGGCATCCTGGGCGGCTTGTTTCGCCCGGCCAAAGGGGATGCCGGATGGCGACTTTCGTTTCTCGCAGGCATGTTGGTGGCCCCAACGCTGTATGCGCTGTTTGCCACACCCATCGTGGCACGAATCGATGCAGGCTGGGCTACGGTTGTGATAGCCGGCTTGCTCGTGGGCATAGGCACGCGGTATGGCTCGGGCTGCACCAGTGGTCACGGCGTATGCGGACTGTCGCGCCTTTCGACGCGCTCCCTCGTCGCCACGGTGGCCTTCATGGGTGCCGGCTTCGTAACCGT
>JANOUM010000345.1:0-4563 GCA_031416855.1 Rhodoferax sp.
TGACCCCACGCCACTTCGCCGGCTATTTATTGATCGGGCTGATCTTCGAACCCTCGAAGGTCAGGTTGTACATCAGGCCCTTGTTGGAAAAGATGAAGCCGATGATGGGTTTCTTGGCTGTATCGCTATCGATGGACCCGCCGGCACCCAGCGTGGCGAGCGCCACACTGCCATCCACGCCGGCCTTCCAGCCCGGGCTGTTGCGAAACTTGGACAAGGCTCCGGGCGTCATGAACAACACGATCTGGCTGCGCGCCTGCACCCCGAGTTGAAAACCAATCGACGCCGAGGCGATGTTGTAGTAGGCGGTCGTCTTGCCACCCACGACCAGCGCGCCCTCGCCATACTCGCCGCCAATGCCCACGCCGGCCTTGATCACGTTTGGGAACACCAGCATGCCCGCGGCCTTGCCGGCCAGCTCCTTGCCGGCACCGGTGTGCTGGTGGAAGGCGGCGATGGCCTCACGCACCTCGGCGTCGAGTTCATCCTTGCTGGCGGCGCTGGCGATCGTGCCGGACAAGGCCAGCAACAACACGAGGAACATCGAACGAATCTTCATCAGTAGGTCTCCTTGATTGACGTGACGACATCATGACACAGCCGGGCCACGCAACGGGCGGTTGAGGCGGTCTGCCGGTCAGTGGCGTGGCCGTTGCAAGAGATCCAAGGTGGGTAGCAAACTTGTGCAGTGCCATCCAGCGAGGGGCTGGAACGTAGAGGGGGCAAGCCCAAAGAGACCATCGGTTCGAAGACCTCGTTCTTGCGCAGGGGCGCTCGACTCGGGGCTGCCAATAACTCAACCTCATAACCTGCGCTGTTGACGGCTTGGTACGGCTTCTTGGGATTCAAACGATAGCTGGAGTCGATGGATTGCAACACGGCCATCAGCGATTTTCGGGCCTCAACACCTGGGTCCGGCACCAATCTGGCCAGCGATACAGCCGAGCCACGCCGACCATGCGAGGTCGAAATTTTGGGTCGGCTCATTGCCCGCCGGAAATTTTGCAATGCCGGATGAAATCCTCCGCCGCCCGCCCCAGCCGCTTGTTGCGCCCGACCACGATCGCCAGCCGGCGCCGCGCGGTGGGCAGCCGGGTCCGGACCTCGACCAGGCTGCCCTGCTCCAGCGAAGCTGCCACCGTGTGCCGCGACAGGCAGGCCAGCCCTGCACCGGCCATGGCGAGCTGCTTGATGGCCTCGGTGCTGTCGAGTTCGAACTCCACGTTGAGCGTGCCCAGGTGGTCCAGCAGCCAGTTGTCGGTGGCCTGGCGCGTGCCGGAGCCAAGTTCGCGCAGGATCCAGGTGGCGGCGGACAGCTGGCGCAGAGTCGCGATGCGCCCGCCCAGCACATGCGTGGGCGAGGCCAAGATCACCAGTTCGTCGCTCATCCAGGACTGCACCCGCAGGTCGGCGTGGGTCTGAGACCCCTCGATGAAACCCACGTCGGCGTCATGCCCGACCACGCTGGCGATCACCTCTGAAGTGTTCCCGATCAACATGCGCACGCGGCTGTTCGGGTGCGCCTGCTTCCAATGCGCCAGCAGCTTCGGCAACAGGTATTCACCGATGGTCAGGCTGGCCGCCAGACGCAAGGGCGCGGCATGTTCGGCATCGAACAGCGTTTCCAGCTCCAGCGCCTGGTCCAGCAGAGTGATGGCCACGGGTAACAGAGCGCGGCCGTTCTCGTTCAGCACCAAGCGCCGGCGCAGGCGGTCGAACAGCTGCACCCCCAGCACGGCCTCCAGTTCAGCCAGCGCCGAGCTTGCCGCCGACTGCGAACGCGCCACCCGCTCGGCGGCGGCGCGCGAGGAACCTTCGCGTGCAATTGCCACAAACACCTCAAGCTGGCGCAGGTTCAGGCGCAGCCGTTGATTTGTTTTTTCGATCATTGTGAATGAAATTCTCCGCTTTTTTGTTTCAGCTTTCCGGCCTACCATCGGCCTATAACCACAATGAGGATGGCATGGTGCGCAATTTTCTGTCCAGTGAACCCCTGCATGACCCGACCGCATCACCCACCCCGGGCGCGAGCACCGAGATCAAGTGCACCACCTGCTACATGTGCGCCTGCCGCTGCGGCATCCGCGTGCACCTGCGCGAAGGCGACAACGGCCCCGAGGTGCGCTACATCGACGGCAACCCGAACCATCCGCTGAACAAGGGCGTGATCTGCGCCAAGGGGGCTTCGGGCATCATGAAGCAGATTTCGCCCGCCCGCCTGACCCAGCCCCTCCTGCGCAAGGCGGGTTCGGAGCGCGGCGCCGGCGAGTTCGAGCCGATCAGCTGGGAGCGCACCTTCGAGCTGCTGACCGGGCGCCTGGCCAAGATCCGCGCCACCGACCCGAAGCAGTTCGCCCTGTTCACCGGCCGCGACCAGATGCAGGCGCTGAGCGGCCTGTTCGCGCGCCAGTTCGGCACACCCAACTACGCGGCACACGGCGGTTTCTGCTCGGTAAACATGGCCGCCGGCATGATCTACACCGTGGGCGGCAGTTTCTGGGAGTTCGGCGGGCCCGACCTCGACCGTGCAAAGCTGTTCGTGATGATCGGCACCGCCGAAGACCACCACAGCAACCCGATGAAGATCGCCATCAGCAAGTTCAAGCGCGATGGCGGGCGTTTCATCTCGATCAACCCGGTGCGCACCGGGTACTCTGCAATCGCCGACGAATGGATTCCGATCAAGCCCGGCACCGATGGCGCGCTACTGATGGCGCTGCTGCATGAACTGATCGCCACCGATCAGATCGACCATGCGTTCCTCAAGCGCTTCACCAACGCGCCGCAGCTGGTGGTGCTGGACGACTGCGAACGCGAGGGCCTGTTCGCCTTCGATCCCGACCCGGCGCGCGGCGCCCCGGGTGACGGCCGCAACCCGCACAACAAGCTGGTCTGGGACACGGCCTCGGGCTCGGTGAAGAATGCCTACCCCGAGGGCATCGCCGACGGCTGCGACCCGGCGCTGGAAGGGCACTACACGCTGGCCGATGGCACCCGGGTGGCGCCTTCGTTTCAGCTGCTGCGCGAACGCGTGGCCAGTTGCACGCCCGAATGGGCGGCGGCGATCACCGGCATCAGCGCACAACGCATCCGCCAGCTGGCGGGTGAACTTGGCCACGCGGCCTTCCAGCAGGCCTTCGAGCTTCCGATCGCCTGGACCGACGCCTGGGGCAAGCAGCACCCGAGCACACAGGCGCGGCCAGTGGCATTCCATGCAATGCGCGGGCTGGCGGCCCATTCCAACGGTTTCCAGACCGTGCGTGCGCTGGCCGTACTGATGAGCGTGCTGGGCACCATCGATGCGCCGGGCGGTTTCCGCCACAAGGCGCCCTATCCACGCCACATCGTGCCGAACTACCGGGCCTTCAACGCGCCCGAGATGATCCAGCCCAATACGCCGCTCAATTCCGCGCCGCTGGGCTTCCCCGCGCACCCGGACGAACTCGCCATCAACCCCGACGGCTCGCCGATCCGCATCGACCACGCGTTTTCCTGGGAGCACCCGCTGTCGGCGCACGGCATGATGCACAACGTGATCACCAACGCGGTCAGGGGTGACCCGTACCGCATCGACACGCTGCTGCTGTTCATGGCCAACATGGCCTGGAACAGCAGCCTGAACACCCTGGGCGTGCGCGAGATGCTCAACCGCAAGGATGCGTCGGGCGAGTACATGATCCCGTTCCTGGTGGTGTGCGACGCGTTCCAGAGCGAAACGGTGGCGTTTGCCGATCTGGTGCTGCCCGACACCACCTACCTGGAGCGGCACGATGTGATGAGCATGCTGGACCGCCCGATCTCCGAGTTCGAGGGCCCGGTGGACTCGGTTCGCGTGCCAGTGGTCAAGCCGCTGGGCCAATGCAAGCCGTTCCAGGAGGTGTTGATCGAACTCGCCTCGCGCCTCAAGTTCCCGGCCTTCACCACTGCGGACGGCGGACGCAAGTTCACCGGTTACCCCGACTTCATCGTCAATTTCCAGCCGCAACCCGGCATCGGTTTCCTGATGGGCTGGCGCGGCAAGGACGGCACCGAACACCTGCGCGGCGAGCCGAACCCGAAACAATGGGAGATGTACGAGAAGAACGACTGCGTGTTTCAGTACCACATGCCGCAGACCATGCACTACATGCGCAACTGGAACCGCGCCTACCTCGATTTCGCCAAGGACAAGGCCTGGCGCCAGAAGAACGACCCGATCCAGCTGGCCCTGTATTCCGACACGCTGCAAAGCTTTCGCCTCGCCGCCCAGGGCAAGAGTGGCGGGAGGCAGCCCCCCGACGCGTTGCGTGAACGTATCGCCACCTATTTCGACCCGCTGCCCTTCTGGTACGCGCCGCTCGAGGAGGCCGCGACCGACCTGAAGACCTACCCGCTCAACGCCATCACCCAGCGCCCGATGGCCATGTACCACTCGTGGGATTCGCAGAACGCCTGGCTGCGCCAGATCCACAGCCACAACTACCTGCATGTAAACCCCGTCACGGCCAGGGCGGCAGGCATCGAGGACGGCGGCTGGTGCTGGGTCGAGAGCCAGTGGGGACAGGTGCGCTGCATGCTGCGTTA
>JANOUM010000346.1:0-2767 GCA_031416855.1 Rhodoferax sp.
GATCGACCTGGGCCCGGAAGGGGGAGATGCCGGCGGCCGGGTGGTGGCTGCAGCCACACCGGAGGACGTGGTGGCGCTGGGCACCCACACCGGTGTGGCGCTGCGGGCGGTGCTGGCGCGGTAGAGGGCGTGACTGGACGGGGGGATCAGCCCGTCGTCCTCGGACAGCTGTCGTTTCGAGATGGTTCGACGGGTCACGGCGACACCCTATGCCAGCGCAGGAACGATGAAGAAGTAGGTGTTGAGCATGTAGAGGCCCATAACGATCAACACGACGCCTCCAAGCTTGTCGGCGATACGCACGAACTTGGCCATTGACGGCCGGCTCTCGAGGGAGCCAATGGCAAGCGCACCGGCTGCGATCGGGACAGCGCGTCCCAGTGCGAATGCCAGCAACACCGCCGCACCCAGCATAGGGGAAGCAATGCCCGCGACGACACCCAGCATGACGACCAGGGCAGGAGTGCACCCAGGGCAAACGGCTACGGCGAATGGGACCCCGAGTGCAAAGGCGCCCCACAGGCCGGTGGCTCGCTTGGCCTTAAACCCGAAGGCAGGCAGTGGCACCCGCATCCATCCCGCCCAGAAAATGCCCAGCAATATCAGCAAGGGGCCGAGCACCAGGCCCCATTGGCGCCCGAGTAGCCCTTGGACCCACTGACCTCCGAGGCCAGCGACGATTCCGAGGACCACGTGCGTGAGCACCAGGCCCAGGATGAACATGGCACCAAAAGCGAAGGCGGTTCGCTTCTCTCTGGCGCGGGTTACGTAGGCGAGAGACACCGGGATCGCAGCCAACGCGACGGGATTGAAGCTGAAGAGCAGGCCTACCAGGAAGGCGAGTCCAGCGGCCGCATACCCGGTGTTCTGTATGGCTTGACTGAGGCTCTCAGCGTCCATTTGAAGCCTCCGCTCGCCGAGCCAGGACTGCCTTACGCGCCGTTCGGACCTGCAAGCAGATGGAAAATCGGCCGGGTCAAACGGTCGCCTGCTGTTTGGCCGGCTGCCGGTTGTCCTCAACAATTTTTTTGATATGGGCTCCCAGGCTTCCGTCAGTGCTGGCCGCCAGCACCCGCTGCCTCAAGGCCTCAAGGGAATCTGCGTTGTCGCCAGGCTCGATGGCGTGCGCCTTCTCGCGCGTCTGCCGCGCCGCTGCCTCATAGCCCTCAATGGCCGCCTGCGCCTCCTGCACTGTCACGCCGGTGTGTTCGACAATGCGGCCCAAGGTGGCCCAGTATTCGATCTGGCCGGCCACCGAGCGGCGCATGGACTGGGATGCCTCGCGGGCTTGCTGCACCAAGGCGACGGGGAGTTTGACTGAAGCGAAGCCGGTGGGACTGGACATGGTAAATCTCCTTTATGGCGCATTTTGCGCCATAAAGGGCAATATTCAATCTTCTCTATAAACATGACAAGTAATTCTTCTTCGATTCGTCATGGCTCCAGGATCATTGCTTGTAGGCCTGTCGGTATTTGGCGAGTTGGCGCAGTTAGCCTCCTGCGGCAACAGGCCTGGGCGCTCAAGAATGGCAGTTAAAGAGGCTGCTATTGCTATTCCTGCCTGGACCGATGCGTGTGCCCCTCGTGCAACGCGAAGCCGGTGGAGATGGCGCACCTGAACATTGTCGCCGTCGCATTCATCCACCGATTGGGATTCAGTCTGAACGCGGGTGTGCAGGGTGGTCGGATCGAACCGGACTGGAGTGAGTCAGCCCAGAGGGTGCCGCACGACGCTCTCGATCAGCGCACCGATTGGTGAACGCGCAAGCCGGCGATGCAAACCCGCGCCGTGGGGCGGGCCGTGGCGGTCGGCTTCCCGGGCGCCCCAAAATGGCTCGGCCAGCGCAGCATCAGGACCAGGTGAAGCCAAGTGTTCGTGGCGGGGCAGGCTGAGTGCCTGAGTGCGGGTTCTGAGGATGGCTGCGGGGACGGTATCTGGGATCGGATGGTTGGATTTCCTATCCCCGCTCCTACCCGAGCGGGCGATTGCTACCGGAGGCGCACCACCCCACGCATTTGGCTGGCATGCGGTGGGCAACCCGGCCGGCTGCTTACTTTTTATGGCCGATGTAGCTGGCGCCGATGATCGGTCTTGACAAACACGGTGGCGCTCGCGGTGTGGGCCTTGCGGATGGCGTCGACCGCGTCGTAGTTGTTGTTGATCTAGCGTTCGCCGAAGTACAGGGCGGGAACGGTCTTGTCGCCAGTCTTTCCTTGGGTTGGGTGGAAATAGCCCGGGTTGGCAAGTTTCAGGAGAGTCTGGCGTCGGCGCTCAGAACGACGTCCGCCGGTCCTCTGCGCTCGGCCGGGGCGTGGTTGCGGGCCACCGTGGCGGCCTGCATCGCTGGGGCTGCAGCGCGCGTCGCGTTGCCCTGGCCCAGCTTGAACACCGCCACCGCCTGCACCAGCTGCTGCGCCTGGGCTCTCAGACTCTCGGCCGCAGTAGCACTCTGTTCCACCAGCGCCGCGTTCTGCTGCGTCACCTGGTCCATCTGCGTGATCGCCTCGCCGACCTGCGCCACACCAGCACTTTGCTCCGTGCTGGCCGCGCTGATCTCGCCCATGATGTCGGTCACCCGCTTGATCGAGCTGACCACCTCGGTCATCGTGGCTCCCGCCTGGTCCGCCAGCCTGGTGCCTTGCTCCACCCGCTCCACGCTGGCCGTGATCAGGCCCTTGATCTCCTTGGCCGCGTCGGCCGATCGGCCCGCCAGGCTGCGCACTTCACTGGCCACTACCGCAAAACCTCTTCCCTGCTCCCCGGCTC
>JANOUM010000347.1:0-1827 GCA_031416855.1 Rhodoferax sp.
CCGGCCTGGTGGGCGACTGGGTCACGGCCAGTGTCACGTCGGTGGGCATCGTGGACCAGGTCTGGATCCAGCTCAAGGCGGTCCTGCTGACCATCGTGTGGTCCGGCGTGGTGTCCCTGATCGCATACAAGGTGGTCGACATGGTCATCGGTCTGCGTGTCAGCGAGGAAGACGAGCGCGAAGGCCTCGACATCACCTCCCACGGGGAAACGGCCTACAACCGTTGACCGTTTGCAGCCAGGCCCCCGCTGCGGAGGACTGGCTGACAGCGCAACGACGGTTTTGCTTCAGGGTGGTATTCGGTCTGCGCAGGCTTCTGGCCCGCGCAGACCGCTTTTTTCGGGACGGCCGGATGCCAGATGCACAATCGGAGGCAGGAGGCAGGAGGCAGCGGCAACATGACACACACCCTACGGCTGGTCAGCGGCGCAATGCGTTGCGAGATTGTTCCTGCGCTGGGGGCCGCAGTGGCGGGGCTGTGGAGCCGGGACGTGCCCGTGCTGCGTTCCACATCCGGCGCACAGCTGGCCAGCGTGCGAGACGCCGGCAGTTACCCGTTGATTCCGTTTTCCAACCGCATCGGCCATGCACAGCTCAGCTGGAACGGCACCAGCCATCCACTGGTGCGCAACTTCCTGCCGGAACCCCATGCCATCCACGGGATCGGCTGGCAGCGCGGCTGGAGCGTGCTGGAAGCGCAAGCCCATTTCGCCTTGCTCGCCTTCGAGCACCACCCGGATGCCAGCTGGCCGTTCGCGTTTGATTGCTCGCAGGCTTTTCGCCTCGGTGACGATGCGCTGGAGATCACGCTCAGTGTCACCAACCAGTCCTGGCAGGTGGCGCCTTTCGGCCTTGGCTGGCATCCCTATTTCGTCAAGCGGGCGCTTGGCCGCATCAGGTTCCAGGCCACTGGGCGCTGGGACATGGGCGACGACAAGCTGCCAACCGGGTGCGCGGCCGTGGACGGACTCGATGCCGCCTGCGCCGCGCTCGATGTCGACCATTGCTTCGAGGGCTGGCATGGCGTGGTCGAGCTGCGCGACCCGGTGTTGCGGGTGCGCCTGAGCTCCAGTCTGCGGCGGCTGGTCGTGTTCACCAACCCATCGCGTGACTTCGTGGCGATCGAGCCGGTGAGCCACGTCAACAACGCGCTGAACATGGCGCCGGACGGAGATGTAGACATCTTGCGCAGGCTGGGCATCGAACTGCTGGAGCCCGGCCACTCGATGACGGCATCGATGCGCATCGAGGTGGCCCCCGTGTGAGCTGGCGTGCAGGGGCAAATTTTCGAACGCGCCGTAGTCAATCAATTCAAACCCGCGCGCGAGCAAGGTGGTTACCATGTCCGACATGGATGTTGCGCTGACCACTGCCGTCGACCGCGTGCGTGCCGCTGCTGCGGACCGGCGGCCGCTGTGTATTCGAGGCGGCGGCACCAAGGACTTTTACGGCCAGGCACTGCAGGGCGAGATCCTTGACACGACGGGCCTGCGGGGGATCGTCAGTTACGAGCCAAGCGAGCTGGTCGTGACGGCACGCTGCGGTACACCGCTTGCCGAACTCGAGGTGGCGCTGGCGCGGCAGGGGCAGGTACTGCCCTTCGAACCGCCGCATTACGGACCAGGCGCGACCGTCGGGGGCATGGTTGCGGCGGGGCTGTCCGGGCCGTCCCGGGCCGCCGTGGGTTCGGTGCGGGACTATGTGCTGGGATTGCATATGGTCAACGGCCGCGGTGAGATGTTGCAGTTTGGCGGGCAGGTCATGAAGAACGTGGCCGGCTACGACGTATCGCGCTTGCTGTGTGGCTCGATGGGGACGCTGGGGCTG
>JANOUM010000348.1:0-6351 GCA_031416855.1 Rhodoferax sp.
GGATACGCTGGTCCAGCTGCGCCAGCCGCAACTGTCCAAGAAACCCGACGAGGGCAACCTGTCCAACGCATTGACCGAGGCCTTGCCGCCCCTGGCGACGGACCTGCTGGCCGATGTGGCCGACGCATTGAACCAGTTGGAGACCTACCGCCGCGAGTTGGAGGAATACCAGGCGCTGGCGCGTGCGGTGGGCCAGTTCAACCAGCGCTACCAGCTGTATGCCTCCACGCAGGCCCGGCGTCAGGCGCGTGGCCTGCGCAGCGCGCAGACCGGTTTCGACAACGCCAGCCGCGTGCTCAATGAAGGCCGAGCCCTGTTGGACGAGGCCAGGGCGCTGGAAACGGCCGCGCGTACCGCGTTCGGCGGCGCCGAATCCACCCTTGCCGCCAACCGCGCCCGCCTCGATGGCCTGCAAAACGACCCGGCGACGGCAGACGCGAGGCAACTCGACCAGGCTGACCGGGAGGCGCGCCGCCGCCAGACCGAGGCCGAGCAGGCGCTGCGCACGCGGGACGACGCCCAGACACGCCATGCGCGCGAACAGCTGGTCGACCGCGAGCGCAGCCAGCGCTCCGACCAGGCCGGCAGCGCGATGGCAGAGGCACGCAGCGAGGCAGCGTCCTGTGCCATGCAGGCCGGCCTCATGCCGTCCTACACCATCAATGCGCTGGCCATGTGTGACGCGCAGGGGCTGCTCGCCATGGAGACACTGGCCCTGGATACGGCGCGCAAGGAATTGCGCCAAGCCACCGCCAGCCGGCGCGACCACGTGGCGCTGGTGCTGCAGCACTGCGACAGCCTGGACCGCGCGGCCCAGTCCCACGCCCGCCAGCAGGAAACCCGCGATGAGCGCCAGGATGCCGCCGAAGTTGCAACACAGGAACGCGCGCGGGCCGACGCCGCGGTCGACCAGCAAGGGCATGACCTGCTGGCCGCGTGGCAGGCGCATGTCGAGCAGTTGCACCAATTGCACATTCCGGACGAGGCGCAGGTGCTGGAGGCGCTGGGTGCGTGGACGGCAAGCCTGCAAGGCGACAACCCGGGACGCACCGCACTGCATACCGCCCTGCAGGTCACCAACCTGCACCTGGCCCGCCAACACGCCGCGCTGGATCTCGAACGGCGTGTGCTGGTGCAAGAACAAGACGCACTTCACGTTGAACGGGCCGGGCTGCAGCAAGGTCAGGACCGCACTCCCACACCCCCGCCCTGGCGTGGACTGGACGCGCGCCGCGACCGCACCGGTGCACCGTTGTGGCAATTGGTCGATTTCCTGCCGGCCGTCGAGACGGCCCAGCGCGCCGGGCTCGAAGCGGCGCTGGAAGCCGCCGGGCTGCTTGACGCGTGGGTGCTGCCTGACGGACGGATGTTGGGTTCCGATGGCGCGCCGCTGCAGGGTGATGCGCATTGGCTGGAGCGCCCGTCCCAGGCGCAGTCGCTGGCCGCGTGGCTGGTCCCCGCGGTGCCCGCAACCGGCGCTGGAGCCGTGCCGCCAGCGCTGGTGCTGCGCCTGCTCGTCGGCGTGGCATGTACGCCCCAGGACGATGGCGCAGCCGAGGCCTGGGTGTGCCCGGATGGCAGCTTCCGCCTCGGCGCGCTTGCAGGCGCGTGGCGCAAACCAAGCGCCGAGTTCATCGGTCACGCTGCGCGCGCGCAAGCACGCGCGCGACGGCTCGAAACCATCGCCGTTCGCCTGGGCGCGCTGGCCCTGGCTTTGTCCACGCTGCAGCAGGCCGATGCACGACGCGCACGGGATCAGCTCCAGGCGGCTTCCGAGTGGCAACGCGCACCCACCGATGAGCCCTTGCGTGCCGCGCATCTTGAGGCCGTGGCGCGCGCGCGGGAATTCCAGACCACCCGACTGCGGCTCGACCAGGCTGAGCTTCAACTTCAGGCCGCATTGGCCGACTGGGAGGCCGCGCGGCGCACGCTCGCGCGCGACGCCGCAGACCTGCACCTGCCCCAGGAGCGCGACGCGCTGCATGCCACCGACCGGGCGCTGCTGGCATTCGGCGACACCCTGCTTGCCCTGGCGCAAGCGGCACGCGAGCTGCGCAACGGATTGACCGAACTTGCGCGCCAGCAGCAACGCACCCGGGAGGCCCACAGCGACGCGACACGGGCCGAGGCCGCAGCGACCGAACGCAGCCAGCTGGCCGAAGAGGCACACATCCGCCTGGAAACCATGCGTGAGTCGGTCGGCGCCAGGGTGGAAGAACTGCAGCAGCGCCTGATGCAGGCCCGCGGCGCCGTGCAGCAGGGCGAGTCGCTGCTCAAGCAAAGCGGCGAAGCACTGCGCAGCAGCGGCGAATCGCGTGCCCGCGCCGAGCAGAGAACCCAGGATGCCCAGGCGACGCTGGACGAACGAGCGGCGACACGCCTGCTTGCCGTGGGCCACCTGCAGGGCTTCACGGCCACCGGCCTGCTGCTTGCCGCCCTGCCTGATGCCGAGGTGCCCGCGCTGCAAACCCCCTGGACCACCGAGGCCGCGCTGGCACTCGCCCGGCGCACCGAACAGGCACTGGCCGGCGTCCGTGACGACGACGATGCCTGGAACCGCGTGCAGAGCCAGATCTCGCAGGACTACACCGAACTCGGCCGTGGCCTGGCCGCCTTGAGCCACCAGGCGCAGGCCGAGACCAACGACTACGGTCTGGTGGTCAGCATCGTCTACCAGAACCGGCCTGAACGCCCCGATCAGCTCGGCGCCCGGCTTGACGGCGAAATAGCACAGCGCCGCGAGTTGCTGACGGCCGGGGAACGCCAGGTGCTGGAAAACCACCTGCAGGCAGAGATTGCGTCCGCGGTCCAGCGGCTGTTGCGCGACGCCGAGCGCCAAGTCGACACCATCAATGAGGAACTGGCAAAACGGCCGACCTCGACCGGCGTGCGTTTCCGGCTGCAGTGGCAGACTCTGCCCGAGGGTGCGGAAGGGGCGCCGGTCGGGCTGGAGGCCGCGCGCAAACGGCTGCTCAACACCAGCACCGACCTGTGGAGCGCCGAAGATCGGCGCGTTGTCGGCGAGATGTTGCAGCAGCGCATCGCAGCCGAACGCACCCTGGCCGATGCGGACCAGGGGGGCAGCCTGCTGGAGCAGTTGGCCCGCGCGCTGGACTACCGCCGCTGGCATCGCTTCCGGGTCCAGCGCTGGCAGGATGGCCAATGGCGCCCGCTGTCCGGACCGGCCTCCAGCGGCGAACGTGCGCTCGGCCTGACAGTGCCGCTATTCGCGGCCGTGTCGAGCTACTACTCGCAGGCCGGCTATATCCACGCGCCGCGCCTGGTGTTGCTGGACGAAGCCTTCGCCGGCATCGATGACGCGGCGCGGGCCCATTGCATGGGTCTGATCCGCGAGTTCGACCTCGACTTCGTGATCACGAGCGAGCGCGAGTGGGGCTGTTATGCCGAATTGCCCGGTGTTGCCATTGCCCAATTGCAGCGCCGCGAAGGCATCGACGCAGTGCATGTATCGCGCTGGACCTGGGACGGGCGGGCGCGCCGCCGCGAAGACGACCCGGACCGGCGATTTCCCGTGCCATGACGGCCCAGCACCCACCCGCGGAGCCGGATGCCCGGGTGCAACGCCTGCTTGGTGGCGCCGCCCTCGCACCGCTGCGACTGCGATTGCGACGCGCCATCGAGCGTCGCATCGATGGTGCCACGGGACCGTCGCTACTGCTCACCCAACTCAGTGCCTCTGAACACGAGGCGCTGGCGCTTCTCACCGGCCGCCCGACTGGGCCTGCGCGCTCGGTCCGCATCGACGTCGCGCGCCTGGACGCCGCGCTGCGCGCCGCCGCCGTCGCGGGCTCGCTGCAGGAGGTGCTGGAACAACTTGACGGCCCGATCGTGAGCCGCGCCGGCGCCCGGGCCGCCATGCACTCTGCGTGGTCCGGCGTGGCGAGCGGGACCGGCCGCGATGCCAGACTGCGCGGCTGGCTGCAAACGCCCGGTGCGACCACCCTGCTCAAGCGCCTGACCCGACAGGACCCCGTTGCCGCAGATCGCTTGCTGGCGGGCGCCGACACGGTCTTGCGCCGGCTGCCCGCCGCCGGCATGACCCGGTCCCAATTGGCCGCCGAGACACTGGGCAATGCGCACGCCCTGGACGCCGGACAGCCGACCGCCAGCGTCGTGCTGGCCACATGGCGCCATTGCGAGGTGTTCGCGACGCCAGCAACAAAAGCTGCCGTCCACCCAACCGAAACCGGGGGCGACGAAGCAGACCCGCAGGACGAAGTCGACACGCAGCGCGCGCCCGATGACCGTGCGCGTGACATCTGGGCGCGGGCCGGCGTCCTGGTGAACGAACTGGCGCGCCCGGCGCTGGTGCTGAACCTGCCGGGCCTTGCGCGGATCAGCGGCTTGGGGTCAGCGGGCGAGCCGGCGTACCTGTCGTTGCGCCAGCTGCTTCGAGCGCAGCCGGAGTGGTCAGTGCAAAACATCCAGATCTTTGTATGCGAAAACCCCAACCTGCTCGCCATCGCCGCCGACCGGCTGGGTGGCTGCTGCGCGCCCATGGTGTGCACCGAGGGCATGCCAGCGGCGGCGCAACGCACGCTGCTGTCCCAGCTGGCACAGGCCGGCGCCCTTTTGTACTACCACGGCGACTTCGACTGGCCGGGCATCCACATCGCCAACCACGTGCTGCGCACCTGGCAGGCACGGCCCTGGCGCCTTGCAGCGGCCGACTACGAGGCGGCAGTGCTTGCGGCCTGCCACACCCGGCGCGAGCTTGCCAACACCGGGCCGGATGCGACCTGGGACGCCATGCTCGCACCGGCCATGCGCCGTCATGGGTTTGCCATTGCCGAAGAAGCTGTGGCAGGCGCCCTGCTGGACGATCTGGACCGCGGGTGCGCCCTTGTACAGTCGCATCAACCCGGGGGCTGATCGTTCGGGGACGCGGATGCCTTCCCGGCCTGGTGGCGGCGCGAATACCACAGCATCAGCGGCGTGACCGAGATGCCATGGGCAATGATGGACGCAGCCACGATGATGACGGTGATGGTCACCAGCTGCTCGGCCAGCGCGCGCTCCAGGCCGCGGTTGATGGCATACATCAGGTAATAGATGGAGCCAATGCCGCGGATGCCGAACCAGGCCATCAGGGTGCGTTGCGACCGGGATGAGCGCGAGCCAAGCAGGCCCAGGCCCACGCCGAGGGGACGGACCACCAGCAGCACCAAGGGCACAAACCACCACACGGCGGATGGCCATGCCACGTAGGAAAGCATCGCACCGATGACCAGCACCATGGCGATTTCGCCAATGCGTTCGATCTGCTCGTCGAAACCCAGCACCGCATGGGTCATGTAGTGAGCGGCATGGCGGGGGTCGGTGGCCACTTCCGCCTCCGCGTTGCCACTGGACGTGCTGTCGGCAACCTGAATTGCCCCGTGCAGCGCCGCTATGTCGTCGGGCTGATCTTCGATCCGGCGCAGCGCCAATGCGGCGGCAAAAACCGCCAGGAAACCGTAGCTGTGCATCAACAACGCGGCCCCGTAAGCCAGCGCAATCAGGCCGAGCGCAAGAAACTGGTCCAGGCCCACGGCTTCCTTGTGGTGCACGCGCAGGTAGAGCACCAGCTTGCCAACCAGGTAACCCAACAAAGCCCCTACCGCGAGCCCTCCCATGACGGCCCAGAGCAGGTCGACCAGTACCCAGCGCCACCCACCCGTGCCCAACCCGTGAAGGCCGAGCAGGCCCAGGCCGAGCATCACGAACGGGAATGCCGCCCCATCGTTGAGCCCGCCCTCACCGGTCAGGGCAAAACGCAGCCGGTCGCGATCGGATCCGTCCTCGACCTGGACATCTGACGCCAGCACCGGGTCGGTGGGAGCCAAAATAGCGCCCAGCAACACGGCCGCACCCAGCGACAGGCCCAGGCCCCAGACGCCGGCAGCGGTGATCAGCGCAATGGTCAGCAGCATGGAGATCAGGGCCAGGCGCAAGGGTAGATGCCAGCGGGCATCCCGCAGGGGAACACTGAGCTTGAGCCCGCTGACGAACAGCGAAATCAGCACCACGATTTCGGTCATCACCTCGAACAGTTTCGAGTGCGCAAACGGGTCGGCGTCGAGCAACTGCAGACCTGCTGGACCCAGACCGACACCGGCCAGCAAATAGAGCATGGAGGTCGAAAGTGGCAGCCGTTTGAGGAACGAGGCGCCCAGCGCCATGGTGATTAGCAGCACACCGACGATGGCGCACCAGAGAGCGAAAGTCATGGCTGCGCCCGGGTTGTGCAGGAGTCAAGGTGCATTCGCCATCTTGCACCATTTTCGAAGCGGCTGGTCGACACATGCGGCTGTGTGCGCTGGCCAACAGACGGCCGACACGCCACCACAA
>JANOUM010000349.1:0-2672 GCA_031416855.1 Rhodoferax sp.
CCGCTCGGCGAACCAGGCTCCAGGGAGCCGACAACCAATGGTGCAGAGGTATGACCACAGAAACTCTCACTTCGCTGACCCGGGCCCAGAGGGCCGAACTCGGCGTGCGCAGCGACTCGCCGCTGGTTCGCAGTCGGGGCACGCAAATGGCGGTGCCCCGCGCGCGCCCCTTTTTATTGACCGCAAACCCAGCAAACTTAACGGAGACAAACATGTTCAAGAGGATCATTGGTGCCACCCTGGTGGCTGCGCCCCTATTTATGTGGCAGCCGGCCGCCCTGGCACAGGCACCGTGGCCGAACAAGCCGGTTCGGGTGGTCGTGGCAGGCGCGCCTGGCAGTGGCACGGATATCGTGGCACGGGCGTTCACCGACTCGCTGGCGAAGGCCTTTGGCCAACCGTTCGTGGTGGATAACAAAGCGGGTGCCAACGGCCTGATCGGTACCGATGCGGTCGCCAAATCCGCCGGCGACGGCTACCACTTGCTGTTCACCTATGCCGCCGCACATGTTGTCAATCCGGTGCTGATGGACAAGCTCCCCTATGACGTCCACAAGGACTTTGCGGCGGTGGCGCAGATCGGCGCCGGCGGCAACTTCCTCGTGGTGCCCGCGAGCATGCCCGTCAAGGACCTGAAGGAGTTCGTGGCCTACGTCAAGGCGAAGCCGGCCGACGAGTTGTCGTATGGCTCCTGGGGCAACGGATCGGGCGGGCACCTGAGCATGGAGGCGCTGAAGCAGCAGACCGGCCTGAAGATGAAACACATTCCCTACAAGTCCACCGCCGCTGCCAACACCGACCTGGTGGCGGGGCATATCCAGGTGGCTTTTTCGGCCACTGCATCATCCCTGCCGCTGATCAAGGCCGGCAAGCTCAAGGCGATTGCGATCAGCGGAACGTACCGATCCAAACAGATGCCGGAGATTCCGACGATGACGGAACAAGGCGTCAAGTTCGACGTGAACGCCTGGTACGCGGTGTTCGCACCGGCCGGCACGCCGCCGGCGATCGTCAACGCGCTCAACAAGGAAATCATGCGGCAGATCGCGGCTCCCGAGATGGCAGAGCGCTGGAACTCGCTCGGGTTCTCCGAGATGCCGATCAACACGCCCGAGCAGTTCTCGGATCAGGTGAAGCGGGATCTGCGCGACTGGGGCGCCATCGTCAAGGCGGGGAACATCAAGGTGGAGTGAGGGCATGGACGGCCAGCCGGTACGGCGCGCCGGCTGAGGCACCCGGGCCGGCCGCGCGCCTGCAGGCTACTGCGTGGCGCCCATCCCCATGGCGCGTGCACGCACCTTTGCGCGTTGTTCCGTTGTGTCGCCGGCCTGGGCGCCGGTGTCCCAGCCGGCCATGTGCCGCTGGGCGATGGCACACAGGGCGGAGATCCACTCGTGCTGGTCGTTCAGGCAGGGGATGTAGCGGAATTCCTTGCCGCCTGCCTGCAGGAAGGCCGCGCGCGCCTCGATGTTGATTTCCTCCAGGGTTTCCAGGCAGTCGCTGGTGAAGCCCGGGCAGATCACGTCCACCCGTGCCACGCCGGCCTGGGCCATCGCCACCAGAGTCGGCTCGGTGTAGGGCTGCAGCCACTGGGCCCGGCCCAATCGCGACTGGAACGTGACTGTGTACCGATCCTTGCGCAGGCCCAGCCGGTCTGCCAGCAGGCGCGCGGTCGTGTGGCATTCGCAATGGTAAGGGTCGCCCAATTCCAGCGTGCGTTGTGGCACGCCATGGAAACTCATGACCAGCTGGTCCGCCTGGCCGTTCTCCATCCAGTGTTTACGCACCTTCTTGACCATTGCCTCGATGTACAGCGTGTCGTCGTGGTAGCGGTTCACGAAACGCAGCTCGGGGATCAGCCGCGTGGCACTGGCCCAGCGGTAGACGGCGTCGAACACGCTGGCAGTGGTGGTGGCCGAGTACTGTGGATAGGCGGTGAGCACCAGCACACGGGTGACGCCCAGCGCCTTGAGGGCGTCGAGCTGGGAGGCGATCGAGGCGTTGCCATAGGTCATTGCGTAGCGCACCAGCACGTCCTGCCCCCGGGTGGCCAGCCAGCCCTGCAACAGGCTGGCCTGCTTTTCGGTCCAGACCTTGAGCGGCGAGCCCTCAGGCGTCCAGATGCTGGCGTATTTGGCGGCCGATTTGGCGGGCCGCACGCGCAGGATCACGCCGTGCAGGATCAGCAGCCACAGCAGGCGAGGGATCTCCACCACCCGCCGGTCGCTGAGGAACTGGCGCAGGTAACGGCGCACTGCGCTCGGGGTGGCGGCGTCGGGCGTGCCCAGGTTGCAATACAGAATCGCGGTGCGCGCAGCCTGTCCGTGCGTGTAGGCGGGTTCAGGGGCGAATCGGGTGGCGGGCATGCGGTATTCTCCCGCACCTATGCTGGATTTGCGAAAGATACGGGCCATTGGCCTGGACCTCGACGACACCTTGTGGCCGATCTGGCCTGCCATCGAGCGCGCCGAGGCGCAGCTGACGCAATGGCTTGCAGTGCGTGCGCCGTTGGCGTCCCGGGTGATGGCCGATCCGCAGCACCGCCTGTCGCTGCGCCAGCAGCTCGTGCACGGGCGTCCCGACATCGCCCATGACATGAGCGCCCTGCGCCGAGAAATCATCCGCCTGGCCCTGGCGCACGGCGGGGAGGACACCGGACTGGCAGAGCCCGC
>JANOUM010000350.1:0-8983 GCA_031416855.1 Rhodoferax sp.
GACTCGCGGATCGGGTCGATCGGCGGGTTCGTCACCTGGGCGAACAACTGCTTGAAATAGCTGTACAGGGGCTTGCTCTTGTCGGACAGCACCGCCAGCGGGCTGTCGTTGCCCATCGATCCGATGGCTTCTTCGCCCAGCTGGGCCATCGGCCCGATCAGGAACTTGATGTCCTCCTGGGTGTAGCCGAAGGCCTGCTGACGGTCGAGCAGCGCCACCGCCGCCGACGTGCCGGATGCCGGCGCGCCGCTGTCGTCAGCGGCGGCGTCGGCGTCGGCGGCTTCCAGCACGTGCACGTCGTCAAGCCGGATGCGCAGGTTCTCGATCCACTGCTTGTACGGCTTGCCGTTGGCCAGGTTGGACTTGAGTTCCTCGTCATCGATCATGCGGCCCTGTTCCAGGTCGATCAGGAACATCTTGCCGGGCTGCAGGCGCCACTTGCGCACGATCTTGTTTTCCGGCACCGGCAACACGCCGGACTCCGAGGCCATGATGACCAGGTCGTCATCGGTGATGCAATAACGCGACGGACGCAGGCCGTTGCGGTCCAGCGTGGCGCCGATCTGGCGGCCGTCGGTGAAGACGATCGACGCGGGACCGTCCCAGGGCTCGAGCATGGCGGCGTGGTACTCATAGAACGCGCGGCGGCGCTCATCCATCATGGTGTGTTGTTCCCAGGGCTCGGTGATCATCATCATCACCGCCTGGCCGATCGGATAACCGGCCATGGTGAGCAGTTCCAGGCAGTTATCGAAGGTGGCGGTGTCGGACTGCCCGGCAAAACTGATCGGGTAGAGCTTGGACAGATCGGCCCCCAGCACCGGCGACGACATGACCCCTTCGCGGGCCTTCATCCAGTTGTAGTTGCCCTTGACCGTGTTGATCTCGCCGTTGTGCGCCACATAGCGGTAGGGATGCGCCAGCGGCCACTCCGGAAAGGTGTTGGTCGAAAACCGCTGGTGCACCAGGCCCAGTGCCGACACGCAACGCTCGTCCTCCAGATCCCGGAAGTAAGTGCCAACCTGATCGGCCAAGAGCAGGCCCTTGTAGACCACGGTGCGGCTGGACATGCTCGGGACGTAGTACTCCTTGCTGTGCTTGAGGCGCAGGTTCTGGATCGCGGCGCTGGCGGTCTTGCGGATCACATACAGCTTGCGCTCCAGCGCGTCCTGCACGATCACGTCCGCGCCACGGCCGATGAATACCTGGCGCATGACCGGCTCCTTCTTGCGCACGGCTGGCGACATCGGCATCTCGCGGTTGACCGGCACATCGCGCCAGCCCAGCAGGACCTGGCCTTCGGCCTTGATCGCGCGCTCCATTTCCTGCTCGCAGGCCAGGCGCGAGGCGTGTTCCTTGGGCAGGAAGATCATGCCCACCCCGTATTCGCCGGGCGCCGGCAGTGTCACACCCTGGCTGGCCATTTCTTCGCGGTACAGGGCATCGGGCAACTGCAACAGGATGCCGGCACCATCACCCATCAGCTTGTCGGCACCGACCGCGCCGCGGTGGTCGAGGTTCTCCAGGATCTTGAGCGCGTTCTTGACGATTTCGTGCGACTTCACACCGCGGATGTTGGCCACAAAACCGACACCACAAGCGTCGTGTTCGTGGCTGCGCGAATACAACCCATGTTGTTCGAGATGCTCGATTTCAGCGATTGTCGCCATGGCATTTCCTTGTAAGTTGACGCTTGCGGACAGGCGTCCGCAGCAACTGGCGCAAAAACCCAGTGTACTGCGGTGCAACATTGATCCCAATTCGAATAAACGGGGTCAGAACCCAAAAAAAATAGAACATCAGGAATCGGGCGCTTAAATAGGGACAGATAAAACCAGGTTGTTGCTCACGGGTGTAGCCGCCCGCGCCTGCGGGACCCGTCAAGCGCGGCGTGGCGGCCGGCCGGGCGACGCCCTGGACAACCGCCGGGCGCTGGTTTGTTGGAGCCGTGCGACAAATTCAGGCGAGCCCAGTGCCCAGCCCGATAACGCGGAATCGGTCAAGGCGGATTGCTGCTGGGGTGTCACACCCAGCTGCACCAAGTGCCGGTACCGGGTTTCGCGCTCAAACGGGGTATTGCCAAGTGCCCACACCAGGGGATGGGGCGTGACGCACTTGTCCGCCTGCACTCCGGCATGGTGGCCATGGCTCGACCACGGGTAGTCCTGCGCCTGCGACACGAGCCCTGCGCGCACCGGGTTCAGGTCCAGGTACACCATGCAGGGCAAGAGGTAGGGTTCGGCCTGCAGCACGGCGGCGCGATAACGGCCTTCCCACAAGGTGCCGGACCGATGGTGGGTGTCATTCACGTGGCGCACGTAACCACGTCCCTGGGCCTGCATGAACCTCGACAGCGCTTCGGCCGACGGTGGCGTCACGAGCAGGTGGAAGTGGTTGTCCATCAGCACATAGGCGTGCACCGCGATGGCATGCCGGGCCGCGCTGTCGCGCAACAGGTCGAGGAAAACCCGTCGATCGGCATCGGTCATGAACACCGCTTGCCGGTTGTTGCCGCGCTGGATGATATGGTGGGGATACCCTGGAACAGACAGACGCGGCAGGCGGGCCATTGGCGGGACTCATGTGCGCCACGGCCCGGCGGCCGTGATCTGACCCGATTATTCAGGGTCTCGCGGTTCCGATGCTACCGGGAAACCGGCGCCCTGGCGGGCATGATCGAAAGACTCTCAGCCTCTCAGTGAGTCGCCAGCGGCAGTGGCACTGCGGCAGCCGCCGGCGTCTGGGGCAGTGCAAACCGGGTCGACAGCAATTCTCGCAGGCCGAACTCGCCCAACAGCGCCTCCAGGCGCTGGGCCGACGCCAGCTTGTGGTGGCCGGTGTGTCGCGCCAGGATCAGTTCGTTCTTCATGCTGTGTTCCCACCCGACGAGTTCGGTCACCGTCACCTGGTAGCCCCAGGCCTCCAGGTACAGGCAGCGCAATACATTGCTGAGTTGGCTGCCGATCTCGCGCGCGTGCAAGGGGTGACGCCACAACTCGGCCAAGGGCGTGCGCCTCAGGGACAGCGCCTTGTTGGCTGCCAACAACCGCGCCAGTTCGGCCTGACAACAAGGCACCAGGACCATGCAACGCGCCTGCTTGTGCAAGCCGAACCGGATGGCGTCGTCGGTCGCCGTGTCACACGCATGCAGAGCGGTCACCATGTCGATCCGGTCCGGCAAATCGGCGCAAAACGCGGCGTCGGCCGCGCTCAAATGCAGGAACCGCATGCGCTCGAAGCCGAGCCGGGCCGCCAGTTCTTGCGATTTGCGAACCAGTTCATCGCGTGTCTCGATGCCATAGATCCATCCATCGGAACGCGCACGGAAGAACAGATCGTAGAGAATGAAACCCAGGTAGGACTTGCCGGCTCCATGGTCGGCGACGGTGACATCGTCCCCCAGTTCCAGCAGCAGTTTTTCGATGAACTGGTACAAGTGGTAGACCTGCTTGAGCTTTCGCCGCGAGTCCTGGTTGAGCCGGCCATCGCGGGTGAGGATGTGCAGTTCCTGCAGCAGTGCCACTGATTGCCCGGGACGCAGTTCCTCCAGCCCGCCCGGCGCGGGCACGCCGGCGCGTGTGGGTGATTTGCCCGGCGCCTTCACGGCCTTCATGCATCCTCCCTGGAATCGTCCGGCTTGGTTTGCACCACTCCGAGCTTATCCCAGCCGGCATGGCCCAGCCGCAGCAGGGTGTCGATGTTGTTGCCAAAGATCATCTCCGCCTGTGGAAACACCAGCACCGCACGCGCGATGCTGGATTCGCGCAGCAGGTGCAGCGTCGGGTACGGCGCGCGGTTGGTGAAATTGCCGATGTCGTCCGGGGCAGTGCCGGCGAACTGGAACTGCGGGTGGAAACTGGCGATCTGGACCACACCGCCCAGTCCCATGCGTTTGAGGATGCGGTTGGCGTCGGCCAGGAACAGGTTGAACTCGAAAAAATCCTCCATGCCCAGCGCCACTACCAGCAAGGTCGTGTCGCGGTCGGCCGGCGCCGCGGCCACCAGCGCCTCGAGTTCCCGCACCAGTTCTTCCTGCAGCAGCTGTGCCGACGAGGCGAGGCTCACGGCCCAGTGCACCTGCCCCCGGACATGCACGGACTTGGCAAAGGGGCACAGGTTCAAACCGATCACGGCACGCTCCAGCCAGCGCCGCATGTCGCACAGCACCCGCGCCTGCAGATCGCCGTGCGAGGTCGATGTCATCGCTGGATCCCGCGCCGAATCCGAAACACCAGCACCAACCCCGGCAGAGAGCAGCCGCCGGGCGTCATGGCGCGGACGCCAGCAGGCTGAGTCCGGTCAGACGCGCGTGCTCGCGCGCGGCAAAACGATCGGTCATGCCGGCGATGTAGTCGGCCACTGCGCGGGCGCTTGCGCTGGCGTGTGTCGCACGTGCGGCGCGGGCCGAAAAACCGGTCTGCATCTCGCTGGGCGTCTGCAGGTAGACGGCGAACAGATCAACCACCACGCGCTTGGCCTGCTGTGTGGTCTCCATCACCCGCGCATGGCGGTAAAGGTTGCGCAGCAAGAAATGCTTGAGCTCGGCGGATTGCGCCGACATGGCGTCCCCGAACCGGATCAAAGGCCCACAACGTCGCGCCGCGTCGACACTGTCGGGAGCGGCTTGTTCCAAGGCGGTGCGGCTGGCGTCGATCACGTCGTAGGCCTGCGCACTCAGCATCTGCCGAATGGTTTCGTACAACAGGCGCCGCCCCTGGTCGGGGCCGGCGAGGCGAGGATATTGCTGCAGGGTCTGGCGCAGGAAGCGGCCGAACAGCGCGACGTCCCCGAGTTGCTCGATCGTGATCAGTCCGGAGCGCACACCATCGTCGATATCGTGCGCGTTGTACGCCACCTCATCGGCCAGATTGCACAGCTGCGCCTCGAGGCTCGGCTGGCTGCGCACCAGGAACCGCAGGCCGATGCCACCCAGGCCGTCGGCATAGACCGGCTCTACTGCCTCCAGCCGCTGAGCATTGCGCAGCGAGCAATGCTTGAGGATGCCCTCGCGCGCCTCGAAGCTCAGGTTGAGCCCGTCGAAATCCGGGTAACGCTCCTCCAGGCGGTCCACCACGCGCAGGCTCTGCAGGTTATGTTCGAAACCACCGTGCTCGGCCATGCAGGCATTGAGCGCATCCTGACCGGCATGCCCGAACGGCGTGTGGCCCAGGTCGTGCGCCAGCGCAATCGCCTCCACCAGGTCTTCGTTCAATTGCAGGGAACGGGCGATCGACCGGCCCAGCTGCGCCACTTCCAGCGAGTGGGTGAGCCGGGTGCGGAAAAGGTCCCCTTCGTGGTTCAGGAATACCTGGGTCTTGTAGACCAGCCGGCGAAATGCAGAGCTGTGGATCACGCGGTCCCGGTCGCGCTGGAATTCGGTGCGCCCGGGCGCGGGCGGTTCGGCATGGCGGCGACCCCTGGATCGCGCAGGATCGCAGGCGAAGGCCGCCAGCGGCCGCGTGGGTACGCCTTCGCCCTGCGGGCTACGGTGCAGAGCACCTTCGGGCGGCCGTGCGGTGCCTATTCCGATACCTTCGCCCTGCGGGCTACGGTGCAGAGCACCTTCGGGCGGCCGTGCGGTGCTCATGGCAACATCGCCGGCCGTTCAGCGGCAGCAGTCGTCGATCACCTGGCGTACGAGCGCGTCGGGCGCACCGCGCACCATCGCACGGCCCGGGCCATCGATCAACACGAACTGGATGTCGCCGTCCCGGGCTTTCTTGTCGACCCGCATGAGGCGCAGGTACCGGTCGGCGTTGGATTCCACGGTGGATGGCGAGTCGCTGGCCTGCCGGTTCGGCAACTGCGGCCCCACCACAGGCAGACCTGCCGCCGCGACCAGCCGGACCAGCCGCGCCACGAACGGCGCATCCACCAGGCCCAGGGCCAGCGACAGCCGCGCCGCCATCACCATGCCGCAACCCACGGCTTCACCATGCAGCCATTGACCGTAACCCAAACCGGCCTCGATGGCGTGACCGAAGGTGTGCCCAAAGTTGAGGATCGCCCGCAGGCCCGCCTCACGTTCGTCCTGCCCGACCACCGAAGCCTTGATTTCGCAGCTGCGCTTGACGGCATGCGCCATGGCTGTTGGTTCGCATGCCCGCAGCGCGTCCATGTGGGACTCGATCCAGTCGAGAAACGCCATGTCGGCGATCGGCCCGTACTTGATCACTTCGGCCAGTCCAGCACTAACCTCGCGCGCCGGCAGCGTGGCCAGTGTCCGCAGGTCGCACACCACCTTGGCGGGCTGGTAGAACGCACCGATCATGTTCTTGCCCAGCGGGTGGTTGATGGCCGTCTTGCCACCGACCGACGAATCGACCTGGGCCAGCAAGGTGGTCGGCACCTGCACATACGGCACCCCACGCATGAACGACGACGCCGCAAATCCCGTCATGTCGCCCACCACCCCCCCGCCCAGGGCGAACAGCACCGTGCGACGGTCACACCCATGCTGCAACAGCGCATCGAAAATTCGGTTGAGCGTTTGCCAGTTCTTGTATTGCTCGCCATCGGGCAGGACCACCAGATGCACCTGACGAAAGTGCGTCTGCAGTGCGACGCGCAGCGGCTGCGCATACAGTGGCTCCACCGTCGTGTTGGTCACGATCAGTGCCGCTGCGGCAGACGGCACGTCGGCGTAGGTTTGCGCTTGCGCCAGCAACCCGCCCCCGATGATGATCGGGTAGCTTCGCTCGCCCAGGGAGATGGACAGGCTTTGGACAGGGTTGGTCAACGACATAGGCAGGAGTTTAGAGGAAGCACACGCCAGCCATGCGCCTGGACCGGCCTACGCGAGCGGCCAGACGCCCGCAAGTTCCAGTTGCATCACGATCATGTTGACCAGCGTGGCTACCGATGGCCGCCCGGTCTCGATCGTGAAGTGCGCCGTCTCACGGTACAGCGGGTCGCGGATGGCATGGAGGTCGCGCATGCGCGCCAGGGGATCGGCCACCTGCAACAAGGGGCGGTTGCGGTCATGGCGCAATCGGCGGAACAACTCGTCGGGTGACGACTTGAGGTAGATCACCTTGCCGCGCTCGCGCAAGTGGCGACGGTTCACCTCACGCAACACGGCACCGCCACCAGTCGACAACACGCCCCGCTCGGCGCGGGTCAGGTCGTCCAGGGTTTCGGCCTCGACATCGCGAAAGCTGGCCTCCCCTTCGCGCTCGAAATACTGCCGGATCGGGCACCCCAGGCGCTGTTCGATCACATGGTCGGAGTCGACGAAAGGCAATTGCAATCGACGCGCCAATTGCCGTCCCACCGTGGACTTGCCCGAGCCGGGCAGGCCAATCAGACTGAATATCAAGATCTCCACCCGGGCCGCCAATGGCGGCAGGTGCCTGCGCTAGCGGACCGTCGCTTTGTCTGCAATGGTCTTGGGAGTGATGAAAACGAGCATTTCCTGCTTGTTGGCAAGGCGCGAACGGGTCTTGAACAGGTTGCCGATGCCGGGCAGGTCACCCAGCAGGGGAACCTTGGTCTCGCTGTCCGTTTCGGTCAATTCGAAGATCCCGCCGATCACGACCGTTCCGCCGTTCTCCACCAGGACCTGGGTTTTGATGTGCTTCGTGTTGATGGCAAAACCGGCGGCTGTAGACTGGCCGACCGTATCCTTGTTCACATCCAGATCCAGGATGATGTTGCCTTCGGGCGTGATCTGCGGCGTGACTTCCAGTTTCAGGTTGGCCTTGCGAAAGGCGATCGAAGTGGCGCCGCTGGAGGTGGCCACCTGGTAGGGCAGCTCGGTGCCCTGCTCGATCAGCGCCTTGATCTGATCCGCCGTCACGACACGCGGGCTCGATACCACCTTGCCCTTGCCATCGGCTTCCAGCGCCGACAACTCCAGGTTCAGGAACCGGTTGGCTGCGGAGCTGAAAATCGACACCGCGAAACTGGCGGGGTTGTAGCCCCCCTGGCCCACCGCCGGCAGGTTGATGAATGATCCTGACGTGGTGGCTGCGGCCCCTTCCGTGTAGGAGGAGCCGAAGGTGCCGTTGAGTGCGCTGCCGCCAGCGCTGATCAGCTTGACGCCGCCCGCCGGATTGATGCCGCCGCCGAGCCTGATACCGAGCGATTTGCCGAAGGTGTCGGACGCCTCTACGATGCGGGCCTCGATCAGAACCTGGCGTACCGGAATGTCGAGCTTCGCAATCAGCTGTTGCACCTGCTCGAGCTTGATCGCGATGTCGGTCACGAACAGCTGGTTGGTGCGGGCTTCGGCGATCACGCTCCCCCGCGGGCTCAGAATGCGGCTACCGCTTCCGGCGCCACCACCGGTCGCGGTCTGGCTTGCCGCGACCTCGGTCGCCTTGGTGTAGTTCATCTGAAACGACTGGGTCCGCAGTGGCTCCAGGTTCTGCAGTGCCACCACAGATTCGAGCTCCAGCTTTTCCTTGGCGTTGATCTCGTCACGCGGAGCGATCCACAACACATTGCCGGTCTTGCGCATGCCAAGCCCCTTGGCTTGAAGGATGATGTCCAGCGCCTGGTCCCAGGGAACGTCCTGCAGGCGCAAGGTGACCGCGCCAGTGACCGAGTCGGAGGTGATGATGTTGAAGTTGGTGAAGTCGGCGATCACCTGCAACAGGGAGCGCACCTCGATGTTCTGGAAATTCAGCGACAGTTTCTGGCCGCTGTAACCCGGGCCTTGGGTCAGTTTGGTCGGGTCGACCTTCAACGGCTTGATCTCGACCACGAACTGCTCGTCACTCTGGTAGGCGCTGTGCACCCACTGGCCACGCGGCTCGATCACCATGCGCACACGGTCACCGGTCTGGAAGGTCGTGACACTTTGCACCGGCGTACCGAAATCGGACACATCGAGCCGACGGCGCAGGCCTTCGGGCAACGAGGACTTCAGTAACTCGACCACCACGTTTTGCCCCTGCACCCGCACGTCTACACCCACCTGGTTGCTGGGCAACGCGACCACGATGCGCCCGGCGCCCTCCGCGCCACGGCGGAAATCGAG
>JANOUM010000351.1:0-3120 GCA_031416855.1 Rhodoferax sp.
AGGGCCTGCACCTGGGCCGTACGCAAGGCCGCGACGCCCGAAGTCGTCAGCGCCTGCACCTGCTCGGTCAGCAGCGCTGCCACTGCAGCAGTGGTGAGGGCTGCGACCTGGCTGGTCTTGAGCACTGCCACGTCAGCCACTTCAATCGCCGCCGCCTGCGCTGTGCTCAATGCAGCCACACCGGAGGTGGTGAGCGCCTGCACCTGGGACGTCGTGAGCGCCATCACCTGTTCAGTCGTCAGGGCCTGCACCTGGGCCGTGCGCAAGGCCGCGACGGCCGAAGTCGTCAGCGCCTGCACCTGTTCGGTCAGCAGTGCTGCCACACCGGCCGTGGACAGGGCCGCCACCTGGCTGGTCCTGAGCGCCGCCACATCGACCGCCTCGATCGCTGCCGCCTGCGACGTGCTCAGCGCCGCGATGCCGGACGTGGTCAGCGCCTGAAACTGCGCCGTGGTCAGCGCCACAATCTGCTCCGTTGTCAGCGCCGCCACCTGGGCAGTCGTCAGCGAAACAATGTCGGCCGTGGTCAGGTCCTGGATCTGGTTGGTAGACAGGGCCGCGATCGCCGATGTGGATAGTCCGCTGACATTGCTCATAGTAATTTCCTTCAGGACCTAAACGCCCGATTGCACGGCCAGACGGGCGATCCGCCCGACAAACGACTTGTTGGATCTGGTCAACCAGGCGCACCCAGGGGGCACGCCTGCAAAAAAGGGCCTACCCCACACCCACCGGGATGCGCATGGGATACGCCCGTTCCTCTTTAACGACACATCTGCTGAAAACTTGAGGAATCTGTGGGGCCTAGGCTAGCGGGGCCATTGACACGCGCCGCGTTGCCACAAGTCCGAGTTTGAAAGTACAAGTGGCAGGCACTTGTGTAGAAGACGGATCGGCTTACCATAGCCTCATCGTAAGGAAAAGCGCCGCGCCGTTGTATCCGGCCGATACCTGAATTCCGATGGAAAAACACCTGAGTAGCCGGATTCCACCCCCGCGGACCAGGCGGGCCAACCCCACCGCCTGCAGCAACGAGGTCAGGAATCCGTCCGCCCCTTGTGCCCGCTCGCGCGACGTTGCGCCTCGGCGATCTGGGCCGCGTCGAGCCGGGCTTCGGAGCGCGCCAGATTGGCCCGTGCCACGGTATCACCCGCTTGTGCCGCCACCATGAACCAACGATGTGCCTCGATCGGGTCGACCACCACGCCCTCGCCGGCCGCAAACAGCAAGCCCAACCGGGACTGGGCGCTGGCAAGCCCCTGTCCGGCGGCCCGGGCGAACCAGTGGAAGGCACGCTGCGCGTCCCGCTCCACGCCTAGGCCTTTGCTGTACATCAGGGCCAGGTTGTACTGGGCTTCGGTATCACCCTGCCCGGCAGCCTTGTCCCACCAGAACACCGCCTGGACCGGGTCCTTGATGCGTGCAAACAAAACACCCAAGGTTGCCTGCGCCGGCACAAAACCCAGTCCGGCCGCGCTTTGGCACCAGGTGAACGCCTGCCGCAGGTCCTGCTTCAGGCCTTCGCCCCCACTGGCATACATGGAGCCCAGATTCCATTGCGCCTTGGCATCGCCCTGTTGCGCCGCCTTCTGAAACCAGCCGAAAGCCTGCTGGAAATCCTGGGGGATACCTTTGCCGCCAAGACAGGCAGCGCCCAGGGCGCACTGCGCCGGGGCATACCCCTGCAAGGCCGACTGACGCCACCACGCGAGCGCCTGTTGCCGGGCGATGTCGGTGCCCTCGGCCGTGGCGCCGTGCTGGCCCAGCAGATACTGGGCCTCCGCACTCCCCAGGGCTGCGGATTTCTCGAAGCAAGCCCGCGCCATGTCGTCCAGGGAACTGCCTGCCAGCAGGTGTCCCAAGGTCATCAACGCGCGCAGGTCTCCCTGCTCCGCCGCCTTCACATACCAGGCGACGCCCTGAAAGAAATCGCGCCCCTCACCATCCGCCGCGCAGAAAAGCCGGCCCAGGGCAAACTGCGCGTCAACGCTGCCCCGCTGCGCAGCCCGGTGGTACCAGCTGGTGGCCAGCGCCGGCTGCGTGGTCTCGTACAGCCGCGCCAGCGCCAGTTGCGCCAGCAAGTCGTCCTGCCTCGCCGCCGCGAGGTACCAGGCCTGTGCCTTCTGCGCGTCCAGGGGCACACCCAGGCCCTGCTCATACATCAGCCCAAGGTGGAAGCGGGCCGAAGCGTCACCGTGTTCGGCCGCCTTGTCCCAGCGCGCCGCGTCGCCGCGCCGCTCCGGTGTGCCGGCCTTGCGGCGCGCCTTGCCGCGCGCAGCCGAGCGCCCCCCGCCACTGGCGTCGATATACTCCAGCGCCACTTGCGCAGCGGCAAAATGCTGGGCGGCAGCCTTGCGGTACCACACGGCGGCCTCGTCAAAGTCCTGCTGCACGCCCTGACCGTGCTCATACAGGGCCCCCAGCGCACATTGAGCCTCCGCCAGACCCTGGCCGGCGGCCCGCCGGTACCAGTCAGCGGCCCTGGCGTCGTCTCGCAGCACTCCGTTGCCGGCCGCGTGCCAGCCGGCGACAGCGCACTGGGCCTCCGCCAGTCCCAGGTCCGCAGCCTTGACCAGGCATGCGCGCGACAGTTCCTGGGCCGGGCCATCAAACACCTTGCCCAACCTGAACAAGGCCTTGGCATGGCCCTGCTCGGCGGCCTTGAGGTACCAGCCGACCGCCTGGTAGTCATCCTGGGCCAGGCCCGATCCCGTGGCGTAACGGGTGCCCAGCAGGTACTGCGCGGCGGGCAGACCGCGCGCGGCCGCCTGGCGCAACCACACCATCGCCTGCTCGAAGTCCTGCGCCACACCGACACCATTGGCGTACATCAGCCCGACCTGGTACTGCGACTCAGGCACGCCAATACGCGCCGACTTTAAAGTTTCGGTGAAGTTGCGCTTGTCCCTGGCACTGATCTTCTCGGCCATGTGTATCTTTCTGACTGCAGCACTAGTGTGCCACCCCACCCGGCCAGCCACACGAGCCGGCTTCGTGGAAGTGACTGGTTATCGGCCGTCTTTTCAGACTTTAGTAACGGCGCAGCGTCATCACAATCACGACAACGCACTATTAGCCCAGCATGGAATCGAACAGCCAGGACCGCAACCTTCCCGCATC
>JANOUM010000352.1:0-3348 GCA_031416855.1 Rhodoferax sp.
TAGGCACCTCCTACAACCTGTCCCCCACCTCCAAACTCAAGTTCGAATGGATGCGGACCAAGATCGGGCAGGCCTCGGCCCTGGTGGACGGTGATGTGCACCACAAGAGCTTCAACGTGCTCTCGATGTCCTACAACTTCGCGTTCTGACGGCGATCGCCATGCTCAAGTTCACCCGCCGGACACTGGCATTGGCACTGGCAACAGCGCTGGGTGACCTGTGCGCGGCTGATGGGGTGGTGGTGATCGGGCACCCGGCGTTGCGGCAACTTGATCTGGAAACGGTGGTAAAAATCTATACCGGCAAAATGATCCAGGTCGGCAATATCTACGTCGTCGCGGTCAACGCCGATGTCGGCAGCAATGTACGCGAGCGGTTTCTGCAGGCTTTCCTGAAGCAGGATGAAGGCAAGTACACCGGTTATTGGCGGGTCCGTAGAAGCATCGGGCAGGGTAAGCCACCGCGTGAATTGCCACGAAGCATCGACATCATCAACTTTGTCAATTCCACGCCCGGGGCCATTGGCTACATCAGTGAGGCAGACATCCAGCCTGGATTGAATGTGTTGCTGAAATAGTTCTTCAGGGCACAGGCGCTCTTGCCTGGGCTTTCACCGTGAGCCAGACAGAATGGTTGGAACGTTTCCTGTGCTTGGTGTTCGGCCGGCACCCCGTGCTCCGATGCGATCGTCATGCTGTGCGGGTTTGAACGTGCCGCGACAAGCAACCCATCGTGCCGGACCAGGCCATGTGCCATCCTCGCCAACTCCACCATGACACTCCACCGCCGCGACTTCCTGATGGCCTGCGCAGCCACGCTGGCGGGCTGCACCCTCAATCCCGACCAGGACCACAGCGGGCCGGACGCGCCGCGCGACGCTCCGTTGGGCCGCCCGGTGCGTACCGCCTGGGTGTTCAGCTCAGGCGGGCCGCGCGGGTTCACCCATGTCGGGGTGCTCAAGGCGCTGGAGCAGATGGGCCTTCAGCCTGACCTGATTGTGGGTGCGTCGGTAGGGGCGCTGGTGGGCAGCCTGCGGGCTGCGGGGTTGCGGGCCGCCGCCATCGAGACGCTGGCGTTGGAACTGCAGCCGATGAACCTGGCGCGCCTGGCGCTGGGCAGCGGCGAAAAATTGAGTGGCACCGCGGTGGGCGAGCTGGTGCGTGCGCAGGCACCAGTGTCGCTGCTCGAACGCATGCCGGTGGCCATGGCCTGTGTGGCGGCGCGCCGGCGCGATGGTGTCGCCGTGGCTTTCACGGCGGGGGATGCGGGGCTGGCGGTGCAGGCGGCGGCGGCCATCGAAGGGCAGTTTGCGCCGGTGCGCATCCGCGGCGAGTGGTACCTGGATGCCGACTGGACGACGCCCCTGCCGGTGCGCATCGCGCGGGCGCTGGGTGCGCAGCGGGTGCTGGCGGTGGACGCCAGTGTGCATATCGAACGCTCTCCGCCCGGTGCGTCTCGCTACCGCGAGTCCGACCTGCGCAAGAAGGCGCTGATCGATGTCGACGCCAATGACGCCGATGTGTTGCTCAAGCCCGAATTCGGCTACTGGGTGAACCTGTCGCGCGAGTTCCGCGAACGGGCCATCGAGGCCGGTTACCGCGAGACGCTGGCCCGCGAGCCAGCGCTGCGCGCCTTGCACCGCGCCTGAGCGCGGCAACCCGGCCGCTCAAGGCGCGGCGGGCACCAGCTGCGCCTTGCCCGGCATCACCGGCAGGGTGCCGGCCGCCAATCTGGCTTCCCATTCGGCCTGCAGGGCGGCGTCGCTCTTGTAGTGCGGCACTCGGAAAATGAGCCGCTTGTATCGCACAAACACGGCGTTCGACCCGGCGATTTCGGTGTCCCAGTAGTGACGACCACGCTGCAGGTTCAACTCGGTCTCCAGCTCGAACTGGTCGCGCGACTTTTGCCCGCCAAACACGTAGAGTTTGCCGCGGTAAATGCGCCAGGTGTTGGGGCCGCCACCACTGCCCCAGGGCACGGCGTAATTGATGCCGTTGGCGCAGAATCCACCAAACTGGGGCATGTATCTGTCGGGCGAGCGCAGGAACTCGGCTTTGTTTTCCTCGTTGGCAAAACGCCAGTTCTGGCCCGCATGTTCGATCTGGATTGCCGGGCTGCCGCGCAGCGCGTCGCTGCGGGTGAAATAGGCCACGGCGTCATGGCCTTCCAGCATCAGGCGCTCGGTGGCGCCGTCGGTGCTGGTGCGAAAGGGGCCGGCGGCATTCGCGGCATGCGCGAACTCGCCCAGCGCGCTGGCCGCGAGCAGCACCAGCAGGTGTCGGCGTTGGACGGTGGACATGCAATGCTCCTTGAGTGTGTCGGACGTTGTAGCGCCTGTGAATCGATTGCCGTGCGGGCCGTCTGGTTTCGTTACGTGCGTGGCGGGTTGGCCTTGCGGGTGCCGCTGGCGATGTAGCCCATGCCCCATTGTGTGCCCGACCAGCGGAAGTCGTCGCAATACGCCGCCACCAGGCTCCAGGGTTGCCACAGGTCGGCGGGCTTGGCGTTGTAGGGCCGGTTCTTCAGCCAGGCCAGCAGGTTCAGCGGGCCGGTCCACCAGGGAAAGAACTTGATGCCAGCCATGGCCACCCGCCCGCCCGGCCGCACCTGGCGCATCAGGTTGTCCACCGCGTGCGGCGTACGGCAGATGTCATGGGTGTAGTTGAACAGCACCGCGTCCGCAACTTCGGGCAGCGCCACGGTTTCGGCCGGCAGATTTGCCTGCCAGATGTTTTGCCAGCCCTCGCGCTGCACACGCTGGCGGGCCACATCAAACATCTCCGGACTCTGTTCGAATGCCAGCACCCGGCCGGCGGGCCCGACGCCGTCGCGCAGTAGTGGGTAACTCAGCCCGGTGCCCGCACCCACGTCAAGCACAGTCTGCCCCGGCTGCAAGCGCAACAAGGCCACGGTGCGCCGGCGCAGCGGCATGGTGAACTCGGCCGAGGCGTCGTAACCGGCTGCCTTGTCCCGGTATTTGTCGATCGAGATCTGGTTGGATTGGGACAGCGCCATGCAGGTGCACCCAGCCGATTACTGGCTCAGGCGCGAAGCCGAATGCAGCCCCATCACGCCGATCACGATGAGCCCGATGCTCACCAGCTTGATGGCGGTGGCGGGTTCCTTGAAATAGTAGATGCCGATCAGTGCGGTCAGCACCGTGCCCGCGCCCGACCACACCCCGTACACCACGCTCAGGCCCAGCACCCGGATGACCAGGGTGTTGAGCGCAAACGAGCCGGCGTAGAAGACAAAGATCAGCACCGACGGCGTCAGCCGGGTGAAGCTCTCCGACAGGCGCATGCAGGTGGTGCCCGCCACCTCCAGCAGGATCGCGCCGGTCAGGAT
>JANOUM010000353.1:0-6627 GCA_031416855.1 Rhodoferax sp.
GCCGCGTTCAGGCCCATGTTCTTCCAGCGGCTGATGGCCCACTGCCACTGGCGTGCGGTGGCGGCGTCGGTGCTGCCGCCGCAATCCTTCAGGATGCTGGTGACGTCGTCGGTGTCCAGGATCGAGAAGTTGGCCTTGAGCCCAAGCGCCTGGCCGTCCTGGCGCAGCATGCGCACGCCCAGCGCGTGAAACGTGCAGATCAGCACGTCCTTGGCGGCCCGGCCCACCAGGCCCTTGGCACGTTCTCGCATTTCCGCCGCCGCCTTGTTGGTGAAGGTGATGGCCGCGATGCGTCGGGCGTCCATGCCGGTCTGGATCAGGCGCGCGATCTTGTGCGTGATGACGCGGGTCTTGCCGGAGCCGGCACCGGCCAGCACCAGGCAGGGCCCGTGCATGTGATTGACCGCTTCCTGCTGCGCGAGATTGAGGCCGGAGGAGGCGTTGGAGACGGTGGAGGACATGCAGACACTCTGGACGAGGAACCGGCGAATGATACCGATGCGAGGGCACGGAAGGTCTTTGCTGCTTATCGAACAGTGGCACCACCGGGCTGGGGGAAAATGCCGTGTGATCCAAGTTCTGTCCGTCACCTTTCCTTTCTTCGCGCTGGTGCTGGCCGGTTACCTGGCCGCGCGCCGCCACATGCTGCCGCTGGAAGCCATCCCGGGCCTGAACACCTTCGTGCTGTTTTTTGCGCTGCCGTGCTTGTTGTACCGCTTCGGCGCCAGCACCCCGCTGGCCCAATTGCTCGACGGCGCACTGTTTTTCACCTACCTGTTCTGCGCCCTGGTGATGGTCGGCTTCGTGGTGGCGGTGAGCATGAACCGGCGCATCGGCTGGAATGACGCTGCGTTCGGTGCGCTGGTGGCCGCGTTTCCGAATACCGGGTTCATGGGCGTTCCGCTGCTGGTGGCCCTGCTGGGCGCTGCGGCGGCCGGGCCGGCGATCGTGACGATTCTGGTCGACATGCTGATCACCACCTCGCTGTGTGTGGCCCTGTCGCGCCTCGACGGTTCCGACAAGCGCGGGTTTTCGCATGCGGCGGGCCAGGCACTGCGTGGCGTGCTGGGCAATCCGATGCCCTGGTCGATCGTGCTGGGTGGGGTGGCCTCGGCCGTGCAGCTTGAACTTCCCGGGCCGGTGGCGCAGACGGTGACGCTGCTGGCCGATGCGGCCTCGCCGGTGGCGCTGTTCACGATCGGTGCCGTACTGGCGCGCGCGCAGCTGCGAGCCGCTCCGGCTGGCACCCGTGCAATGCCCCTGCGCGACTATGTGCCGGTGGCGGTGATCAAGCTACTGGTGCATCCGCTGCTGGTGCTGCTCGCGGGCACCGCCGCGATCCAGCTCGGTGTGCCTCTGGACCGGTTCGCGTTGACCGTCGTGGTGCTGGTGGCGGCCCTGCCCAGCGCCAGCAACGTGTCGATGCTGGCCGAGAAGTTTGGCGCCGACAACGGGCGCATTGCGCGCATCATCCTGGTGTCCACGGCGGCGTCATTCTTGAGCTTTTCCGCCGCCGTGTCCCTGCTTGTCGGCAAGCCATGAGCAGCGCCAGCACGTCGACACCCGATCCGGTCCGAACGCAGCGGCCCGACCGTGCGCCGCCTGGTCCGCTGGCCAGCCGCATGCTCGGCGCTCGCCCGCAGCAGGCCGTGGGCCGGTCCTGGATCGCGGCCGCAGCCGTCGGCCTGTTGTTTTTGGGGCTCGGTGGTGCGTGGTTATGGCAGGACGAACAAGGCCGTGTGGCGCTGGCCCGCGAGCAGGCGCTGCATCTGGCCACGAGCCATGCGCAAGTGTTGCAACGCAATGTCGAGCGCATGTTGTCGGCCAACTACGCATTGGCAGCCATGGTACGGGCCGGCAACGGGCGGGTGGAGAACTTCGACGTGTCAGCGCGCGAGTTGTTGGTATCTGGTCCGCGTTTCCTGGCCTTGTCGATTGCGCCGGGCGGCGTGGTCCAGCATGTTGTGCCGCACGCGGGCAACGAGAAACTGGTCGGATTCGACGCGCTGAATGACCCCGCGCAGCGGACCGATGCCCGATTCGCACGCGACTCCGGGCGCCTGCGTGTCGCCGGGCCGATGGCGCTGGCTCAGGGCGGGGTGGGGGTGGTCAGTCGCCTGCCGGTGTTCCTGCCGGATGCGACCGACAAGCCCCGCTTCTGGGGCTTTACCAATGTGACCTTCCGACTCGACGACCTGTTGTACGGTGTGGCCCTCACCGACCTGAACCAGCGCGGGTACGACTACCAGTTGTGGCGCCTGCAGTCCGATACCGGGGGCCGGCACCTGATCGCCGGATCGACCGGTGCGGTCTCGCTGCCGCAACCGGTGCGCCATAGCCTGGAGGTCTCGGACAACGCCTGGAACCTCGATGTGGCGCCTGCAGGCGGCTGGCACGATGGCAATCGGCTGGCCCGGCGTGGTGCTGCGCTGGTGCTGGTCAGCCTGGTGCTGGCCTACCTGGCCAAGCTGCTGGTCGACCAGTCGGCGAACCGGGCCTGGCTGGAGGCAGAGGTGGTGGTGCGTACCGCGGAGATCCAGGCCACGCAGGACCAGCTTACCTCGACCCTGGACGCGATCCGCGACCCGATGTTCGACGCCGATCTGAATGGGCTGATCCATGCCTACCGTGCTGCGTCGGGCGGCGCGCTGGCCGATCTGGTGGGTGATCCGGTCGGCCAGGATTTCCACGCCATCCTGCCCGATGGGCCGGCCCGCGTCGTCATGGAGGCCTTGCAGACGGCGCACCGCAAGGCTTATTCGCAGGGCGAGCAGATCGCGCTGCGCGTGGGCGACAACACGCGTTGGTTCGAGCTCTCGGTGGCGCGCAAGGCGGTAGCCGCAGGCGCGGCACCACGCTTTGTGGTGATGGTGCGCGACATCACCGGGCATAAGAAAGCCAAACGCGAGGCGCGGCGCCTGGCGTTCTACGATCCGCTGACCGACCTGCCGAACCGCCGGCTGTTGCAGGATCGGCTGGGACATGCGCTGTCCACCGCGGCGCGCAACCAGCACCAGGGCGCGCTGCTGCTGATCGACCTGGACAATTTCAAGGCGCTGAACGATACGCTGGGGCACGACAAGGGCGACCTGATGCTGCAGCAGGTGGCGCGACGCCTGACGGCGTCGGTACGCGACTGCGACACCGTCGCCCGGCTCGGCGGGGATGAGTTCGTGGTGCTGGTCGACGATCTGGGTCCGAGCCAGTCGGAAGCAGTCGCCAATGCCACCGCCGTGGCGCAGAAGATCGTCGCGCTGCTGAGCCAGCCTTATGACATCGCGGGCCGCGAGCACCGAAGCAGCACCAGTGTGGGCGTGTCCCTGTTCGGTGCCAATACCGGCACGCTGGAGGAAACACTCAAGCGTTCGGATGTGGCGCTCTACCAGGCCAAGTCGGCCGGGCGCAACACCCTGCGCTTTTTCGACCCGGACATGCAGGCCGCAGTCGAGGCGCGGGCTGCCCTGGAAGCAGACCTGCGCGACGCACTGGCTGGCGGCGAGTTCGCACTGCATTACCAGCCACAGGTGGGCCCCGATGGCGAGGTGATCGGCGCCGAGGCTCTGCTGCGCTGGACACACGCGGTGCGTGGCGCGGTGTCGCCGGGGGAGTTCATCCCGGTGGCCGAGCAATGCGGGCTGATCGGCGACCTTGGCCAATGGGTGCTGGAGACCGCCTGCGCCCAGCTACGCCGCTGGGCCGACAATACACTGTCGGCCGCGCTGACGCTGGCGGTCAATGTCAGCGTGCACCAGTTTCGCCAGTCTGACTTCGTGGCCCGTGTGCTGACGGCGGTGCAGCAGGCGGGGGCCAACCCGAACCAGCTCAAGCTCGAAATCACAGAGAGCATGTTTGCGCATGACCTGGAGGACATCATTACCAAGATGGTGGCGCTCAAGGCCCAGGGGGTGGGGTTCTCGCTGGACGATTTCGGCACCGGGTATTCCTCGCTGAGTTACCTCAAGCGCCTGCCACTGGACCAGCTCAAGATCGACCAGTCCTTTGTGCGCGACGTGCTGACGGACCCCAACGACGCCGCGATTGCCCGCACCATCGTGGCGCTGGGCCAGAGCCTGGGCCTGGCGGTGATCGCCGAGGGCGTCGAGACCTGCGGGCAGCGGGATTTCCTGGCCAAGCACGGCTGCAACTACTGCCAGGGTTACCTGATCAGCCGCCCCTTGGCCGAACAGCAGTTCGACGCGTTCCTGCGCGGTCCGCGTCTGTAGCCCGCAGCCTTGGGTTGCCGAGCGCCACCTTCGGGGGCCTGACCGGCAACACGCCGGCAGTCAGTTGCCGGCACTCTCCATGCGCCGGCGCGAGATCGCGCGCTCCAGCCAGCCGATCTCCATCTCGGGGACGGAGGCCAGCAGCAGGTCGGTATAGGCGTCGAAAGGCGGCGCGAGCACCTCGGTCTTGGTGCCGTAACGCACGATCTGGCCCTGGTACATCACGGCGATGGAGTCAGCGATCGCCTTGACCGTGGCAAGGTCGTGGGTGATGTAGAGGTAGGCCACTCCTTCGATCTTCTGCAGGTTCAGCAGCAGCTTGAGGATGCCGTCGGCCACCAGCGGGTCGAGCGCGCTGGTGGGTTCGTCGCAAATAATGAGCTTGGGCTTCGCTGCCAGCGCGCGGGCGATACAGACGCGCTGCTTCTGACCGCCGGAGAGCTCGGCCGGATAGCGGTCGATATAGCCCGAACCCATTTCGATCTCGTCGAGTAGCTGCTGGATGCGCCGCTCCTTCTCGCGCCCGCGCAGGCCAAAGTAGAACTCCAGCGGCCGCCCGATGATCTTGCCCACGGTGTGGCGCGGGTTCATCGCCACGTCGGCCATCTGGTAGATCATCTGCAGCTCGCGCAACTGGTCCTTGCTGCGCTCGGGCAATCGCGCCGGCAGCGCCTTGCCCTCGAACCAGATGTCGCCCTGCAGCGGCGCCAGCAATCCGGTGACAACCCTGGCCAGGGTAGATTTGCCAGACCCTGACTCGCCCACCACGGCCAGCGTCTGCCCCTGGCTCAGCTGCACCGACACGCCGTCGAGCACCTTGACCTGGCGGCCCGAATAACTGGCGGTGACAGCGCGCACCTCGAGCAGTGGATGGGTATCCGGTTTTTTCTCGTGGTGCGTGATCGAGCGCACCGACACCAGCGCCCGGGTGTAGTCCTGGGTCGGCGCGTGGATGATCGTGGCCGTGTCGCCCAACTCCACCATCTTGCCGTGGCGCAGCACCATGATCTCGTCCGACACCTGGGCCACCACGGCGAGGTCATGCGTGATGTACAGTGCCGCCACGCCGGTGTCGCGGATCGCGTCCTTGATGGCTGCCAGGACGTCGATCTGGGTCGTCACATCCAGCGCCGTGGTGGGCTCGTCGAAGACGATCAGGTCCGGCTCGGCACACAGTGCCATCGCCGTCATCGCGCGCTGTAGCTGCCCGCCCGACACCTGATGCGGGAAACGCCGGCCGAAGTTTTCCGGGTCGGGCAGGCCGAGCTTCTTGAACAGCGCGATGGCGCGTTGCTCTGCCAGCACGCGATTGGCCACGCCATGGTGCACGGCGCTCTCGATCACCTGGGTCATCAACCGGTGTGAAGGGTTGAAGGCGGCGGCAGCCGACTGCGCCACGTAGGCGACCTCCTTGCCGCGCAACGCGCGCAAGCCCGCAGTGCCAGCCTGCAGGATGTCGCGCCCGTTCAGCAGTACCTGGCCACCCGTGATGCGCACACCACCGCGCCCGTAGCCCAGCGCCGACAGGCCGATCGTCGATTTGCCTGCGCCTGACTCGCCGATCAACCCCAGCACCCGGCCTTTTTGCAGCGTCAGCGACACGTCATCGACGATCAGGATATCGCGCGGTTTTTCACCCGGCGGGTGCACCGTGGCTTCGATGCGCAGGTTACGGATGTCGAGCATGGGCTGGCTGGCGCCGGAGGGATCAGCCATTGCCGCGCCCGCCTTTCAGGCTGGAGGTGCGGTTCAGGATCCAGTCCGCGACCAAGTTGACCGAGATCGTCAGTACGCCGATGGCGGCCGCCGGGATCAGCGCGGCCGGCACGCCGAACACGATGCCCTCCTTGTTTTCGCGCACCATCGCGCCCCAGTCGGCGTCCGGCGGCTGCACACCCAGTCCGAGGAAGGACAGACCCGAGAGGAACAACACCGCGAAGATGAAGCGCAGGCCGAGTTCCGACACCAGGGGTGTGAGCGCATTGGGCAGGATCTCGGAGAAGACGATCCAGGCGGTCTTTTCGCCACGCAGGCGAGCCGCCTCGACAAAATCCATCACGTTGATGTCGACCGCCACCGCCCGCGACAGGCGAAACACGCGGGTCGAGTCCAGGAAGCCCAGTACCAGCACCAGCACCGTGACCGACGAAGGCAGAACCGATAGCACCACCAGCGCCAGGATCAGCGTGGGGATGGACATCATCAGGTCCACCATGCGCGACAGGAACTGGTCCAGGCGCCCGCCCGACACGGCCGCGACGAAACCCAGGATCGAGCCGACGGTGAACGACAGCGCCGTCGCCGCACCGGCTATGGTGAGCGTGACGCGTGCGCCATGGATCATGCGCGACAACAGGTCGCGGCCCAGGTTGTCGGTGCCCAGCAAGACCTTGTCGGACATCGG
>JANOUM010000354.1:0-3495 GCA_031416855.1 Rhodoferax sp.
GCACCAGTTGCGGGCGCAGTTGCCCGGCCATTTCAATCGCCTGTTCGCCAGTGGTCGCTGGTCCAACGGGGGTGTAGCCCAGGTCCTGAAGTTGCATGGCGATGTCCCGTGCAATCAGGCGTTCATCTTCCACCACCAAAACCAGACACGGGTTCATGAGGGCATCACCAACGCTGCCGGCTCCAGCGCCTTGAAGACCACCGAAAACTCCGCGCCCACACCGGGCTGCGACTGAATGGTCAAGGTGCCGCCCACCTGTTGGCTCAGGTCCTCTGCCAGTATCAACCCGAGCGAGGTCTTGCGCTTGTCCTCAAAATCAGCCGACAAGCCCGCCCCGGTGTCGCTCACCCGCAAGCGCCACAGTGCCTCGGTTGGCGCGGCGGCGGCACCCTGGGGTTGCAGGTCGACGTGCACCTCGCCGGACCGTGCGCCGGCAAAGCTGTGCTTCAGGCAGTTGGAGACGAGTTCATTGACCAGCAATCCACCGGCGACGGCCTGGTCCATGCCGATAGACACCGAACCCATGGTGAGCCTGAGTCGAACGCGCTTGTCATCGAGCACTTGCGCCCGGAATGCCTGGGTGGCGATCTGGCCCAGGTAGACGCCCAGGTCCACTGAGGCAAAAGTGCCGGAGCGGTACAGTGACTCGTGCAACTGTGCCATTGTGTGGATGCGCGCCTGCATCGCCTTGAGCACGTCCACAGTCTCGGGCAAGGCGCTGCGACGCGATTCCAGACGCAGCAGGCTGGTGACGACCTGCAGGTTGTTCTTGACCCGGTGGTGCACCTCCTTGAGCAGGGCTTCCTTGTCGCGCAGGCTGGCTTGCAGGGCCAGCTCGGCCTGCTTGCGCACACTGATGTCACTGCCCACGCCGCGGTACCCGACAAAGCTTCCTCGCGCGTCAAACAGGGGGCTGCCGTTGATTGATACCCAATGATTTCGCCCGTGTTGATCGGGTCGGCGCATTTCAAAGTTTCGAAACGGCAGATGCGCCAGCAACACGGCCTTGTGCGCGTCCCAGTCGCTGGCTGTCAGGTTGAGCGTCGGCATGTCCCAGCGGGTTAGCCCGAGGTGGGCCGCGGCCGCAATTCCGGTGTTGAGTTCCAGGTCGCCGTCCATCTGCACGAAGCGAAACTCGGCGTCCTGCTCCCAATACCAATCCGATGACAGCGCGGTCAGGCTGCGAAAGCGCGCTTCGCTGGTCAGCAGCGCCGCGTCGCTCTGCTGGCGCGCGATGGCTATCGCCGCGGTCTGCGTCGCCACCTCGATCAGGTAGCGCTCATGCTGGCTCGGGCTGGCGCTCTGGCGGCGGTACATGGCGAAGGTGCCGAGCAACTTGCCATGGGAAGCGAAGATCGGCGTGGACCAGCAGGCACGCAAGCCGTGTTGCAACGCCAGCTCGCGGAAATCCTTCCATAGCGGATCGACGGCGATGTCTTCGACCAGCACCGCCTCACGCCGGAACGCCGCCGTGCCGCAGGAACCGACGCCTTCGCCGATGGCCACGCCGTCGATGGCTGTGGTGTAGTCGGGCGGCAGGTTTGGGCCCGCGCCATGGCGCAGATGCAGGCCGTCGGCATCGAGCAGCAGCACCGAGCCGAGCATGCCGGGCGCCTGCGCCTCGATGATCCGCACCAGCGCCGTCAGCGTGTCCTGCAGCGGCGCGCCCGTCGCGATCAGCTCGAGCACCTGTCTCTGGCCATCGATCAAGGCCCGGCCACGCTCGATCTCGCTGATGTCGCGCGCGATGCCGGTGAAGTACTCGGGTTCGCCTCTTTCATCGAGGTGCGGGATCAGCACCTGGGACACGGCGAACACCCGTCCATCGGGCACGGTCAACTGGGTGACGCCGCTCCAGCTGCCGTCCTTCAGCGCCGCCGGCCGCGCCACCTGCAGCACCGCGGCCCAACGTTCGGGCCCATAGAAATGCTGGCTCCAGTAGTTCGAGACGTCCGCATCCGCTCCGATGCCGGCCTCGCGCCGGGCCGCTGGGTTCAGGTAAATCATCTGCCCATCGATGCGCGCGGTTCCCACGGAGTCGCTGGTCGTCTCGACGATGGCCGTCATGTGGCGCAGATGCTTCTCGACCGCTTCGCGCCGCTTTAGTTGGCGCAGCAGCGTCAGCACCGCCGCGCCCAGCGCGCAGAGCACCAGCAGCAGCAGCATGGCGTCGCGCCAGGCGCCGCTGCGCCAAGCGGCCAATGTGTCGGTCAGCGACAGCCCAACCGAGACGATCAAGGGATAGCCCTCTACCGTGCGATAGCTGTACAGGCTTTCGATGCCGGTGGCCGCGACCACCTGGCGCACGGTGCCGCTGGCTGCGCCGGGCAGATGCAAGCGGAACATCGGCGATTCGGCCCAATTGCGGCTTCTTATGGCGTCGGACGCAGGGACGCGCGCCACGATCCAGCCGCTGCGCTGGAACAAAGTGACAAAGCCGTTCGAGCCGATGTCCACTTTCGCGTAGTAGCGCTCGAAAACAGCCGGCTCGACCCCGGCCACAAGGACACCCTGGAAGCTGCCGTCGCTGGCCGCCAGGCGTATGCTGGCGTTCAGGGTCCCGCGCCCGGAGAGCGTACCCTTGACGGGGCTGGCGATGAACAGCCCCGCATCGGTGCGCTCACGATGGGCGACAAAGAAATCACTCCCGGCGACGCTGGGCAAGTCGCGCGGATTCATTGGATCCGTTATCAACAGGGCTCGGCCGTCCTGGTCGCTGGCCGCCAACACCCGTATCAGTCCGTCCACCGGCAGCAGGGAGCGCAAGTGCTGTTGCATGGCTTGCGAATCGACCGCGCCGCCCGCGCGCCAGCCTTGCACGGCGTCGGCGGCGCGTTTCAGGCTCAATTCGACGCGCCGCATGTTCTGGCGCGCATCTTGTTCCAGCAATCGCGCCAGTTCCTGCGTCCTTGCCGATGCGGCGTCGATCTGCCGCTCGCGCTCCGTGTACATACCGTAGCCGAGCAAAACAATCAGCAGCAGGGCGCTGGCCAGGGCCAGCGCGGCGATGCCCCGTCGGGGAGGGATGTGCAACTTCATGGTTGGCTCATTGTCCGTCCTGATCGAAGATGAATGCAAGCCAGTCCTCCGATTCGTCATTGCCTCGCAGGCCGCAATCCAGTGCATCCATCACCGCACCCTGGATTGCGGCCTGCGCCGCAATCACGAACCTCGGCCAGCGTTCAGTCTTTTGCAGGCATCCGCCCTGAGGCTCCTGAAGGTCAGGTATCGCCGAGAGCCGTCATAGGAATCGCCCGGTCACGCGTTCATCCCCCACTCTGCTGCACCAGTCGCCCCGTCAAACCGCCATTTTCGACACACGTATAACCCGTTGTTTTCAAACGCTTTCTGCGTGTGCCAGATCGACACGGTTCTCCACTATTCTTTGAGAGCAGAGTGTTGACGCCGACCGAAAACTGACCCACTTATAGAGGTTGTGCCGACCCAAAATTGACCCAGGTGTTTTACTGGCTCTGCCCGTTTTTTGGGCAGGAG
>JANOUM010000355.1:0-2911 GCA_031416855.1 Rhodoferax sp.
GGCCATGGCTGACAGCTTGTCAGCCAGGCGGGCCGACGACAGTCCGGTACCGCGCAGGCTCTGCGTGCGTGGCCCGAGGACCCGGCCGTCGGCCAGCTTCAGCCGCAAGCGCTGGCCCAGCACGATGGCGTGTTGCGGCCGCTGGCGCCCTCCCTGAGCGATCGCGAGTGCTTGTGCCATCGGGGCATCGGCCCGGTACTTCACGATCACGCGGGCCTCTTCGTCGGAGCCCCCTGGGGCGGCGAAGGCCAGTGCGTACGGCTGGTGCTCGCTACCCGCTGACCCGGGCAGCAGCGCCGCGGCAAGCGCTGCCACGCACAGGCTCGCAGCGAGCAATCTGCGCACGCACTGTGTCGGTTGGATTTGGCGGGAAATGGTCGAGAGGGACATGGCCGGAACCGCAGTGGTCAGGCGTCGAGCATACCCAACCGGGCACCGGGCGCGCGAAGACCGATGCGTCGACACGCTGGAACCGCCCGGCTGACAGGTGTTCGCGTGTCGAGGTCGATGCCCCGGGACGGTAGCCTGCGCGACACAGGGGTGGCGCTGCGCGGCGCGGGTGCGCAGGGCCACAGGGCCTGGCGCGTGGGCCGTACCGGATCAGTAGTGGGGCGGCAGGTCGTCCGGCAGTCCGCGTCGCCCGGCAGCCTCGCTTGCCTGTTCGCGCAGGTGCCGGACTTCCCTGACCAGCAGGTCGATCTGGGCCTGTTGCCGGATCACGGTCTGGTTCAAGGTGTCCAGCAAGTCCTCGGCATAACTGCTCTTGATTTCGAGATCGGTCAGGCGCTTGTCGATGTGTTGCTGGTTTTCCATAGCCCTATTGAACCCGAAACGCCGGGGGCTCCGACCGATGTGCGGGACACCGATCGGACAAGCACCCTATAAAACGCCGTGGATGCGCCGATAACTGGTGCATGTAACTGGTGCATGTCCATGTCCATGTGCATCGCCGATCCATCCGGGCTGGCTGCGCAGCCGGCAGCGCAGCAGCCCGCGTGCACCGGTTGCACCTGTGCCCCACCTGTGCATCAGCAGCTGGTATGCCATCAGCGGCACGGCCATGGCGTAGGCCGCCACACGCGAGGATCAAGGGGCGACTGCGATGCACTCGATTTCGAACCGAAGCGCCGGCGACAGGCAACCGGTGATGGTGGTTCGCGCCGGATAGGGGGACGAAAAATACTCCCGGTACAGGTGGTTGAACACCGTCAGGTCTGCCGCATCACGCACATAGTTGCGGGTCTGCACCACATCAGCCAGGCCACAGCCCGCCGACTGCAGCACCTTGCGCAGGTTCTCGACCGAGCGGCGGAACTCGCCCTCGAAACTGTCGGTGACGATCGCGCCGCTGGCGTCCACCGAAGCCTGGCCGGACACCAGCACCAGCTGGCCGACCTTGACCGCCGGGCTGAAGGGCAGATGGGATACCGGTGTATCGGATTCGCGGGGGTACGAGACAGAAGCATGCATGGTGTGTCCTGATGCGATTCGTGAATTTGTCCGTGTTTTTGTGGTGCACACGGCGTGTCGGTTGATTTTGCCATTGTGTCGGACTAGGATGGACGGCACACCAACGGAGAAACCATGGGCAGTACCTCTTCAATCGCGTTGTCCGGCATGCAGGCCGCGCAGCAGCAGCTGAACGCCGCCGCTGGCAACGTCGCCAATCTGGGTACGTCCGGTTATCGCCGCCAGCGCGTGACACAGACCCCCGACCCCCAGGGCGGCGTGGCGACCCGACTCGATCGCGCCAGTGTTGCGGGCGAAGCGCTGGCACAGGACCTCGTGGCGCAGTTGCAGGCCCGCAACGCCTACTTCGCCAACCTGGCGATGTTCCGGGCGACCGACCGGATGGCTGGTGTGCTGCTCGACCAGATTGCCTGATCACCGCCGGCGGGTGGCCATGGGGGCATGCGCCACGCAGTGCCTTGCGGCGCCAGATCGCAAACCCGCAACCAGGTCAGTGTCGCGTTATGGTCGCGTGTCCCGTGGCCTCGGGGTTACCATGCGGGCATGCGTCACGCCCTGCCAGCGCCAGTTCTTTTTGCCCTGATGCCGGGCGCTGCGAGTGCGTCCTGCAGCGCGGCGCGGATCAGGAGCGCCGCCGCCGACCAGTCCGTGATCGACCGTGACACGGCGGTTTCGCAAAAGGTTGGCACCAACGTCATGGTCAGGCGGTTGCGCGACCATGCCGGTGTGCCGGTCGGTGTGGCGGGTCCGTACCTGTCGTCCAAGGACCAGGTCGAGGTCGAAGGCCGCGCGCGCCGGGTACGCCGGATCTATTCGTCGGACAGCGCAGGCCGGTGATGAAGACCACCATCGACCATCTGGTGGTGGCGGCCGGCACGCTGGAGCAGGGCGTGCAATGGTGTCAGGACACGCTGGGGGTGCAGCCTGAGCCAGGCGGCGAACATGCGCGGTACGGTACCCACAACCGCCTGCTCAAGATCGCGACACCGACCCATCCACTGGCCTATCTCGAAATCATTGCCATCGATCCGCGGGCAACCCGCGCCGCACCGGCATCGGTCGCACGCTGGTTCGATCTGGATGATGCGGCCGTTCAGGCCGCGGTGGCAAGCGAGCCGCGACTGGTCCATTTTGTCGCCAACACCGACGACGTCCGTGCCGCCTGTGCACTGTGGCAGGGCCAGGGCATCGAGTGCGGGCCGCCGGTGGCGGCCAGTCGCCACTCGCGTCGCGGGCTGTTGCAGTGGCAGATCACGGTGCGCGACGACGGGCGGCGCCAGTTCGAGGGCGCACTGCCCAGCCTGATCCAATGGGGCGGCGCCGGGGACGCCGAGCCTCTGCGGCTGCATCCGAGGAACAACCTGCGGCGCTCCGGCGTGTCGCTGCAAGGTATCGCCGTCACGCATCCGCAGGCTGCGCGCCTGCAACAGGCCTACGCGTC